>CARBKU010000041.1 GCA_948946035.1 uncultured Clostridia bacterium | reverse complement strand
AGAAAGAAAAATTGAAGAAATACAAAATCAAAGATTTATAATTAATCCTATATTTATAAATCAAAACTTAATAAATATGGTATTTTCAGGTATATTTGAAATTAAAATGATACATATTATAAATATAATATATATCTTAAATAAGAAAAAAGGAGTGAAGAAACATGAACGAGCATCCAATAGAAGGTCTTATGATTACAGCTATGAATAGTATTCAAGATATGGTAGATGTAAATACTATTATAGGTGAGCCAATAGAAACATCAAACAATATTGTAATAATACCAATATCAAAAGTATCTTTTGGCTTTGCAGCAGGAGGTAGTGAATTTAAAGGAGAAACAATTGATGAGTACACTAGAAAAGATAAAGAAGAACAAGTTCAATATCGATTACCATTTGGTGGGGGATCAGGTGCTGGAGTAACAATAAACCCAGTAGCATTTTTAGTTATTCAATCAAACAATGTAAAACTAATGCCAGTAAACCATACATCATCATTAGATAAATTATTAGACTATATGCCAGATTTAATTGAAAAAGCCAATAGCATGATGAATTCTTGCATACAAAATAGGAAAGAAGAAACTGAAAGAATACTAAAAGAAATGCAAAATAAACACAACAAAAGTATGAAAAAACAAGAAGATGACAAAAAAGAAATAGAAGAAAAAATTGAAACAATGGAAGATGAATAAAGAGATTCCTTAAAATAATAAAAGTACCACATTAGCTTTGGTATAAGTTATGTGGCACTTTTTTTTATGTGTGTTATTGTTAAATCCTATTGACGTAGTAGGAAATAAGTGATATAATTCCTACTAATTTAATGTGAATTATATAAAGATATAAATAAAGGAGAATACAAAAAATGAGCAACCTATTAGAAATAAAAGAACTATATGTAAATGCAGAAGAAAAAGAAATATTAAAAGGAATAAATTTAAACATAAAAAAAGGAGAAATACATGTAATAATGGGACCAAATGGTTCAGGAAAAACAACTACAGCAAATGCAATTTTAAACAACCCAGAATACACAAAAACTAATGGAAAAATTATATTTGAAGGTGAAGAAATAACTAATTTAAAAACAGACAAAATTGCAAAAAAAGGAATTTTTATGTCTTTCCAATCACCAGAAGAAATACCAGGAATATCTGTTACAAACTTTTTAAAATATGCTAAAAATGAAATAACAGGAAAACCTGTCAAAATATTTGAATTCAAAGACGAATTAAAAAAATATATGGAAGAACTTAATATGAATCCTAAAAATATGGAAAGAAGTTTAAATGTAGGATTTTCTGGAGGAGAAAAAAAGAAAAATGAAATTTTACAAATGCTAGTTTTAAATCCAAAACTTGCTATTTTAGATGAAACTGATTCAGGGCTAGATGTAGATGCTATAAGAACAGTTTCAAAGGGTATTGAAATGTTTAAAAATGAGAATAATGCAGTTTTAATAATCACCCATAATACTAAAATATTGCATAGTTTAAAAGTAGATTTTGTACATGTCTTGGTTAATGGAAAAATAGTTAAAACAGGTAATCAAGAATTATCAAAAGAAATTGAAGAAAATGGTTATGAAGAATATAAAAAGACTAGCCAAAAAAATGGCTAGTTTGGAAGAAGTATTTATGAAAAATCTCAAAAAGTCAAATTTTGAAAGGAATTAAAATGAGCAAGACAAATATTGATGAAATAAATAGAAACATATATAACATAAAAAACAAAGATGAATATGATTTTAAAATAAAAAAAGGTCTAACACCAGAAATAATAGAAGAAATATCAAAACAAAAAAATGACCTAAACTGGATGAAAGAATTCAGGATAAAAGCATTAGAAGTATACAACAAACTAGAAATGCCAACATGGGGACCAGACTTATCAGAATTAAACATGGAAGAAATAGCAACATATGTTAGACCAAAAACAAAATTAAATAACTCATGGGAAGATGTTCCAGAAGACATAAAAAATACATTTGACAAATTAGGAATACCAGAAGCAGAAAAAAACTCATTAGCAGGAGTTGGAGCGCAATATGACTCAGAAGTAGTTTACCACAGCATGAAAGAAGAATTAATAAAACAAGGTGTAATATATACAGATATGGAAACAGCAATAAAAGAATATCCAAAATTGGTACAAGACCATTTTATGAAATGTGTACCAGTACATGATCACAAATTTGTTGCGCTACATGGAGCAGTATGGTCAGGAGGATCATTTGTATATGTGCCAAAAGGAGTAAAAGTAGACATTCCATTACAATCATATTTTAGACTAAATTCGCCAGAGTCAGGGCAATTTGAGCATACACTAATAATAGTAGAAGAAGGAGCGTCACTTCATTTTATAGAAGGATGTAGTGCACCAAAATACAATAAAGTAAACTTGCATGCTGGCTGTGTTGAGTTATATGTAAAAGACAATGCATATTTAAGATATTCAACAATAGAAAACTGGTCAAAAAATATGTTAAACCTAAATACAAAAAAAGCAATAGTAGGAAAAAATGCAAAAATGGAATGGGTGTCAGGATCATTTGGCTCAAAAATATCAATGTTATATCCAATGAGCATATTAAATGGAGAAGGAGCAAAAACAGAATTTACAGGAATATCATTTGCAGGAGGAGGACAAAACTTAGATAATGGATTCAAAGTAATCCATAACGCACCAAATACATCAAGTGTAATAAATGCAAAATCTATATCAAAAAATGGAGGAAAATGCACATATAGAAGTTTAGTGCGAATAGCAGAAAATGCAAAAAATTCAAAATCGTCAGTATCATGTGACTCACTAATGCTAGACAATAACTCAATATCTGACACAATACCTACAAATGACATAAGAACAGACGAAGTGGAATTTTCGCATGAAGCAAAAATTGGAAAAATAAGTGACAAAACAATATATTATTTAATGAGTAGAGGACTATCAGAAGAAGACGCAAAAGCAATGATAGTACGAGGATTTGCACATCCAATTGCAAAAGAATTACCAATAGAATATGCAGTTGAGATGAATAATTTAATTAATTTAGAATTTTAGGGACAGTCTTTATTTGTCTCATTTAAATAGGGGAAAAATGTCGAATTGAAAATAAGTAAGAAAATGATGTAATTTAAGATATATCTTTTTTTAGAAACTAGCAAACTAATATAGAATACAAAAAACGACAAATTTTCACAAAAAAACTGAAACAAAAAAAGACTGTCCCCACTGTCGCAGAAAGGAGAAAAGATGGAAAAGTTAAATGAAACACCTGTTAGAACTTCAAGAAATTTTCTTATTAATAATATTAAGTTAGAGAGTTTAAATCTTCCTAATGTAATAGATGATTTTAAAAATGTAGAGATTTTGGGTGAGAGTTCTAAAATTACTATTGATTCAAATGTTAGTGATTTTAATCTTACATATGGGCTAGGAGATTTGTTAACAAGGCAAGTAAAAGAACAGGCAAATAAGAGTGTAAGGATAGTGGTTGATAACAAAACTAATAAAGATGTTTATATGAATTTTTATTTAGATGAAGATAATTCAGCCTTAATTGATAATATTCAAATTGTTGCAAATGAAGGTACTAAGGCAACTATTGTATTAAAATATGATTCAAATGAAAGTGTAAAAGCATTTCATAATGGGATTATAAATGTTTTGGCAAAAGATGGAGCAGATATAAGCGTTATTGTTGTCAATTTTATTAATAGATATTCTAATAATTTTATGAGTATTGAAAATTTATTAAATTCTGATTCAAAGGTTAAATTTACAATTGTTGATTTTGGCGGAAATAATAGTGTTATTAATTATTATTCAAATTTGTTAGGAAATGGTTCAGATAGTAGGTTAAATACAATTTATATTGGAAAGGAAAATCAATTATTTGATTTGAATTACATTGGAGAATTAAGAGGAGAAAAGTCAAATATTGATATAGAAGTTCAAGGTGCTTTAAAAGATACTGCTAAAAAGCATTTTAAAGGAACTATAGATTTTAAAAAGGGATGTAAAAAGGCCAAAGGTAATGAAAATGAATATTGTATGCTATTGTCAGATACAGCAAAGTCTTTAGGTCTACCAATGTTGCTATGCTCAGAAGAAGAAATTGAAGGTAATCATTCAAGTGCTGTTGGAAAAATAGGTGAGAAGGAGTTATTTTATATAATGAGCAGAGGTTTTACTCTAAAGCAAGCTTTAAAGTTGATGGTTAGGGCTAAGTTTAATAATATATTATCAAGTATTAAAATTGATGAATTAAAAGAGCAAGTTTTAGATGAAATTGACAAAAGGTTAGATTAATTGTTACAAGTTACAGCGTATTTTTAGATAATTAGAATAAATTGTAACCATTAAGAAGGGAATGAAAGTAAGTATGAATATAAATGAAATAAAAAAAGATTTTCTAATATTTAATAATCAAGATATAGTATACTTAGACAATGGAGCAACAACACAAAAACCAATACAAGTAATAAAAGCAATAGAAGAATATTATAAAAAATATAATGCAAATCCACATAGAGGAGCATATACATTAAGTATGAAATCAACCCAGATATATGAAGAAACAAGAGCTAAAATAGCAAAATTCATAAATGCAAAACACAATGAAGAAATAATATTTTCAAAAAACTCAACAGAAAGTCTAAATTTAATTGCATATTCATATGGAATGGACAAGTTAAAAAAAGACGATGAAGTAGTAATATCAATAATGGAACATCACTCTAATTTAGTACCATGGCAAAAAATATGTAAAGCCACAGAAAGTCAACTAAAATATATGTATATAAATGAAAATTTTGAAATACCAGATGAAGAAATAGAAAAAAAAATTACAGACAAAACAAAAATAGTTGGTATAACACACATATCAAATGTTTTAGGGACAATTAACAATATAGAAAAAATAATAAAATATGCACATAAAAAAGGAGCAATAGTAATACTTGATGCCTCACAAAGTATTCCACATACAAAAATAGATGTACAAAAACTTGATGCAGATTTTGTTGTTTTTTCTGGACATAAAATGTTAGCACCATTAGGAATAGGCGTAATGTATGGTAAAAAAGAAATCTTAAATAAAATGAATCCATTTCTAATGGGTGGAGATATGATTGAATATGTATATGAGCAAGAAACTACATTTGCACCGCTTCCAAATAAATTTGAAGCAGGAACACAAAATGTAGAAGCAGTAGTTGGGTTAGGAGCAGCTATTGATTATATTAACAATTTAGGTTATGATAAAATACAAGAAATAGAAAAGCAAGTAGTTTCTTATGCAAGGCAAGAATTATCTAAACTAGACTATATTACATTATACATGACTAAAAATGAAGAAAATCACTCAGGAGTAATATCATTTAATATAAATGGTGTACATCCACATGATATTGCAAGCATTTTAGACTCTAAAGGAATATGTGTACGTTCAGGAAATCACTGTGCACAGCCACTTATGAGATATTTAGGAATTGATTCTACTTGTAGAGCAAGTTTTTGTTTTTATAATAACAAAGAAGATGTTGATAAATTAATTAATGGACTAAATTTAGCATACAATATGTTTAAAAAATATATAAAAAATTAAGCGAGAGGTTATAAAATGGAAGATTTAACAGATGTATATAACGAATTAATTATGGAGCATAGCATGAATTCGTATAATAAAAAAAACATAGAAAATGCAGATTATAGTGAAATAGGACATAACCCAAATTGTGGTGATGAAATAACATTACAAATAAAGATGAATAAAGATATAATAGAAGATATGGCATTTATTGGGCATGGGTGTGCAATATCACAAGCGTCAACATCAATAATGATAGATACATTAAAAGGAAAAACAGTAGAACAGGCAGAAAAAATAATAAAAACATTTATACAGATGATAAAAAGAGAAATAACAGATGAAGAAGAATTAAAAAAATTAGAAGATGCAATAGCATTTAAAAACGTATCAAATATGCCAGCAAGAGTAAAATGTGCACTTTTAGCATGGCATACAATAGAAGATATATTGTTACAATTCACAAATTAACAATAATTATTATTTCGCCATTGGAGACGAAGAATTTTGACAATAATTTTAATTTAACTATTCGCTCCCAAAGGTTTATAATTATATTTTTTTATATACTTTCCCATTCTAAAAATTCTAAAGAAAAGTTTTTTAAACTTTTCTAAGAATTTTTGAACGGTTACCCCAGAGTCGCTCTAAGAAAATAGAATTATAAACCTTCTAGCACTATTAAAAAAAGAATAATATTGTCAAAATTCTACATCTCTAGTAGCCAAATAACAATTATTGCAAATCTATGAATTGTAACAACATATTAAATAAAAACACATGATTTTTTCTCCATCCCAAAATCATGGAAGGAGTTTTAGTATGGAAAATAAAAAAGTATTATTAGGTATGAGTGGTGGTGTTGATAGTTCTGTTTCAGCTTTACTTTTAAAGGAGCAAGGTTATGATGTTATAGGTACAACATTAGAGCTATTTGCTGGAAGCAGTTGTTGTAACATTAATACATATTTAGATGCAAAAAATGTATGCAATACCATAGGTATACCGCATTTTACATATGATTATAAAAATGAATTTAGAAAAAATGTAATTGATGATTTTATAAAGTGTTATGCAAATTGTAAAACACCAAATCCATGTATTGAATGTAATAAATATATGAAGTTTGGTGTTATGTATGACAAAGCAAAAGAATTAGGATGTAATTATATTGCAACAGGTCATTATGCAAAAACAGAATATAGTGAAAAATATAAAAGATGGGTTTTAAAAAAATCAAATGCTGGAAAGAAGGATCAAAGTTATGTTTTATGGAGTATTCCAAAAGATTTAATAGAGCATGTTTTGTTTCCATTGGCAGATTTTACAGATAAAGAACAAATTAGAGAAATAGCAAGAAATAATCAATTAAAAATAGCAAATAAGCCAGACAGTGAAGATATATGCTTTATACCAGATGGAAACTATAAGAAGTTTTTAGAAAATAATTCTGATATACAACCCAAAAAAGGTAATATTGTAAATTCTAAGGGGCAAATATTAGGGCAACATACAGGTTTATATAATTATACAATTGGACAACGTAAAGGCCTTGGAATTTCATATAAAGTACCATTATTTGTTTTAGGATTTAATCCATCAAAAAATGAAGTTATTGTAGGTGAAGAAAGCGAATTATATAAAAAGCAAGTTAAAGTTACAGATATAAATTTACTATTAGTAGATGAAATAAAAGAGCCAATAGATGTAGATGTTAAAACTAGGTATTCTTCAAAAGTTGCTAAAGCAAAAATATTACAGCATGGAAATAATATTGATGTAGAATTTGATGAACCTCAAAGAGCAATAACACCAGGACAATCAGCAGTTTTTTATATTGATGATATTGTTTTAGGTGGAGGAAAAATAGTTTAAATACATAAATTAAAGGAGAAAAAATAATGCAAAATCAATTTGCTAGAACAGAATTATTAATTGGAAAAGAGGGAATAGAAAAACTACAAAAAGCTAAAGTTGCAATATTTGGAATAGGAGGCGTAGGTTCGTATGTAGTGGAAGGGTTAGTACGCTCAGGTATTGGCAATTTTGTGTTAGTTGATAATGACAAAGTTTCTATAACCAATTTAAATAGACAAATAATAGCAACTACTAAAACAATTGGAAAGCCTAAAGTAGAAGTTGCAAAAGAAAGAATTTTAGAAATTAATCCTAATGCAAATGTAGAAATTTATCAAGAATTTTTTATGCCAAATAGTAAAGAAATTTTAGATAATAGTATTTCATATGTTGTTGATGCAATTGATACTGTAACTGCAAAAATAGAACTAGTGTTAAGAGCAAATAAATTTAATATTCCAATTATATCTAGCATGGGTACAGGAAATAAGTTAGACCCAACTAAATTTGAGGTCACTGATATTTATAATACTAGTATTTGTCCTTTAGCTAAAGTTATGAGAAAAGAATTGAAAAAGAGAGGCATTGAAAAACTTAAAGTACTTTATTCAAAAGAGGAACCTATTAAGTTAGTTGGAATTGTAGATAGTAATTGTGAAGTAGACTGTATGGGAGAACTTGAAGTTAATGAACAATATACTAAAGGAAAACAAATTCCTGGAAGTGTTTCTTTTGTTCCATCTGTAGCTGGATTAATTATTGCTGGAGAGGTAATTAAAGATATATATAATCAATTATCTTAAAATAAAAGAGGGGAGGAAGAAAATGATATTTGTATTAGCATAAATTTGCGGAATAATAGCATTAGTCCTTACTGTTATATCTGTTCAATTTAAAACAAAAGAAAGAATTGTAATGTGTTCTATATTTGCTAATGTTGTAGTTGCTATACAATTCTTTTTATTAAATGCTATAACAGGTGGTATAGTATCTGTAATAAATGCTATAAGATGCATAGTATTTTATTATTATAAAAGAAAAGATAAAAAGCCATCTTTAATGGTGTTATTAATATTTGAAGTAATAGCAGTTGGTTCTGGAATTATTAGTTGGCAAGATATATGGAGCATAATTCCTATAATTGTTACAGTTATTTATACATATGGGCTATGGCAAGATGATATTAAAATAATAAGAGTTACAACAGCAATTGCAGGGCTAGGATGGGCAATTTATAATGTTATAGTTATGGCATATGTTGGAGCAATATAGGAAATTTCACAACTAATATCAGCAGTTATATCATTATTTAGAAATAATGATAATAATAAGTAGTAGTTTTTAAAGGAGAAAAATTTAATGAAAATATATATTGCA
>CARBKU010000040.1 GCA_948946035.1 uncultured Clostridia bacterium | reverse complement strand
CACCTCCTTGATGTCCCCCCTCTCCAGTTGGATTATATAAAGTAACTAAAACAACTACTTGTGGATTATCAATTGGAGCAACACCACAAAAAGAAGTAACATATTTATTAGTATTAACGCCGTCTTCAGAAGTGCCTGTTTTACCGCCAATTCTATATCCTGCAACTTTAGCATTTTTTCCGAGTCCCCTCTGAAACAACTGACTCCATCATACTTAAAACTTTTTCTGAAGTTTCCTTTGAAATGACATTACCATTATTTTTCACTGGAACATCCTTTACTTCTTTAGTTTCACTATTAATAATTTGTTTAACAATACGAGGTGAAATAATATTTCCACCATTTGCAATAGCTGACACTGCTGTTACTAATTGTATTGGAGTTATTTCAAATCTTTGGCCAAAACTAATTGTTGCAAGTTCAACTGGTCCAGCTTTATTTTCTGCTAAAAAAATACTATTTGCCTCTCCTGGTAAATCTATTTCTGTTTTATTCAACAATTTAAATTTATTTAAATAACTATAATATTTTTGAACTCCTAATTTTTGTCCTAAACCTATAAAAACTGGATTGCATGAATTCATTAGCGCCTGTCTTAAACTTTCTGCACCATGTGGTCTATAATATCTCCAACATTTTATTCTAACGCCAGCAACCTCAATTGCTCCTGTACATCCAAATTCTCCTTGTTTATCTATATCTGTTACGATTCCCTCTTCAATAGAAGCAGATGCTGTTATAACTTTAAAAACTGAGCCTGGCTCATATGTATCTGCAATTGCTTTATTTCTCCATACTGCTTGGAGATTTTTCGTTTTTTCTGATTGTTCCAAAGAATCCCATGACTGCTTTAGTTCTTCTGTATATGGTGAATATGGATTATTCAAATCATAAGATGGGTATGTTGCCATTGCTAAAATATCTCCATTTTGAGGATTCATAACAACAATATTTCCACCATCTGTACATATATTGTCTATACATGCTTCTTGTAGATATTTCTCTGCAATAGATTGAATAGTTAAATCTATTGTTAATACTAAATCATTTCCATCTATCGCTGCTACATATTTTTCTCCTTCGTGTCCTATTTCCCCACCTTTAGCATCAGTATGTCTTTGTATTGCTCCTTGTTTGCCTTTTAGTTCTGTTTCATATTTTGCTTCAATTCCATCTAAACCTTGATTATCACTTCCACAAAATCCTATTATTTGAGATGCTAAAGTACTATATGGATAATATCTTTTTGTATCTTCATCTATATTTATACCTGATGTAACATTATTTTCTTGCATCCACATACGTAATTCATCTGTTTTTTCTTTTTCAACTTTCTTTGCAATTGTTTCAATTGAACTTCTTTTTGTCACCTTTTTCAATATTTTTTCGTATTCTAAAGAAAATAGTTCTGACATTTTTTTTGCAACTTTTTCTTTATCTTTTTTATCAATATTTCCAGGATTAACTGTAACAGTTTCTACTGTACTACTTACTGCTAATACATTTTTTCCAGTACTATCATAAATTGTTCCTCTTTTAGGATTTATTGTTCTATCTAAAGTCTGTTGTTGGTATGCAAGTGTAGATAATTCTCCTCCGTTTATAAATTGTATTTGTGCTATTCTTCCCATTAACCCAACTATAATAAAAAAGCATATAAAAAGTGTATTTCTCATCTTTCTCTTACTTGTTAATTTTGTTGTAATCATAAAAAAATCCTCCTAATTTATTTTATTAGAAAGATTTTTCTTTATTCTAATTTTTAATTATTAAATATTTTATCAACAAATTTTTCGAACCAGTTTTTTTCTTTTTCCATAATTATTTTTTCTGATGCAGATTCAACGTAATCTTTTTTTGGTAAATTAATATATAGTGTCTGTTTATTTGTTAATTTTTGCATTCCTAATTTTTCTTTTGCTAACTTTTCTATTGTGTTCAAATTCAAACTATTTTGAATTAATACTTCTGTTTGTTCATTTTCTTTTTCAATAGATGATAACTCTTTTCTTAAGGTTTGTACTTGAGAAAATCTTTCATTTATTTGAGAGTTTCTATAACTTATTGTTAGTAACAATGCAAATATTCCAATTACAAGTAAAGTTAATTTTTTATGTTTTCTTTTTTGTTCTGCTGATATTTTTACTTCTTGTCTTGGTACATCTTCTACAATTTTTAAATTTCTTTTTCTATTTCTTTTTCTATAATCTGGTTGCAATTTTTTTGGACTTGTTGAATATTCATACATGTTCCTAGCCATAAGTTATTCACCTCCTATCTTTTTTCTTATGTTCTTTCAAAAATTCTTAATTTTGCACTTTTACTTCTTGAATTTTCTTCTTGTTCTTTATCTGAAGCTTTAATTGGTTTTTTATCTACTATTTTTCCAAAAGATTTAGCTCCGCAGACACAATATGGCAAATCACTTGGACACGTACATTTCCCACTTGCATCCAAATATGCATTTTTTACAGCTCTATCTTCTAATGAATGAAATGTAATAATGCATAATCTACCACTTTTATTTAGACATTTTATGCTTGTTTTTGTTGTTTCATATAATGGTTTTATCTCATTATTTACTTCTATTCTAATTGCTTGAAATGTCTTTTTGGCTGGGTGCCCATTATGTTGTTTTGACAGAGGTATTGATTTTTCTATAATTTCTACTAATTGTTTTGTAGTAGTTATTGTTTTTGTTTTTCTTTCTTTACATATATTGCTTGCTATTTTTCTTGAAAATTTTTCTTCACCATATTCATATATTATATTTGCTAGTTTTTCTTCTTCGTAACTATTTATTATATATTTTGCATTTAATTCTTGTGTCTTGTCCATTCTCATATCAAGTTCATTTTCGCCTAAGTAACTAAAACCTCTATTTCTTTCATCTAATTGATATGAAGATACTCCTAAATCTAATAATATTCCATCTACTTTATCTATATTTAACTCTTCTAATATTTGCTCTATATTATCATGATTATTATGGATAAATATTACATTTGAAAATTGCTCTAGTTTTTTTCTAGCAGCATCTAATGCATCTTTATCTCTATCTATTCCTATTAATTTTCCTCTATTTGATAATCTTTTTGCTATTTCTAAACTATGCCCTGCACCTCCAATGGTACCATCAACATATATTCCATCAGGTTTTATATTAAGTCCTTTGATACATTCTGTTAACATGACTGGTTTATGCTTAAACTCCACTTTTACACCTCAATTTTCTTTATTAACGTTTTTCAGCTGGTAAGTTAGAAAAAACATACCAGCTGTATTTATCAATTGTTTTCTTTTTATTTTAATTGCTCTTTTGTAAAGTCTTCTTTTGCTAATTTCATGTTCTAATGTATCTTAAAATCTTTTGTATCTTTTGATTTTTTTCTTTTGTATATTTTAAGCTTTTGTATATTTTTCTTTAGTATTCTTTTCTTTAGTTATTTTTTCTTTATTCTTTTTATCTTTTGTTATGTTTTCTTTATTATTTTTGTCTTTAGTTATTTTTTCTTTCGTATTTTAAATTTTTATCTTTTGTATTTTTTTGTTTTTCTTTTGTGTTTTTTATTTTTATCTTTTGCATTTTAGTCTTTAGTATGCTTATCTTTAGTATTTTATATAAACTTTTGCAAGTTATATACCTAACATTGTCATATTTTCTGCAATTTCATCTGCTGAAATATTTTCATCACAATTTTCCCATGTTTGCTTATTCCATATTTCTAGTCTTGTTCCTACACCTATTATAATTGCTTCCTTTTCTAAATTTGCTGCTATTCTTAGGTTGTTTGGGATTAAAAATCTACCTTGCTTGTCTATTTCACATTCTGTTGCTCCAGATAAGAAAAATCTTACAAAGTTTCTAGCATTTTTATCTGAAAGAGGTAATGATTTTAGTTTTGTTTCGAAATTTAACCACTCATTTTGTGAAAAAGCAAATAAACATCCATCTAAACCTTTTGTTACAATGAATTTTTCTCCCATGTCCTGTCTTAATTTTGCTGGCATTATTAATCTACCTTTAACATCTAGAGAATGCTCGTATTCACCTATTAGCAATTAAATTTCACCTCCTCCACTTTTATACCACTTTGCACCACTTCTCTCCACTTCATCTAAATTGTAATATACTTTTTTTTATTTTGCAAGCCTTTTTTTATATTTTTTTTATTTTTTGTAATAGTTAAATGCTAATTCATATAAAGAAGCTAAAAAATAGAACATTTAACTTTATTAATGAAGCTAAATAGAATTATTACTAGTATACTAGAATTTTATTCTTATTCACAGTTCGTTCAAAATTATTACTACACTTGCTATACTTTTCTTAATAATTAATGGAGGTAAAAATCATAAAATGAATAAACAAAATATGAGTAAAAAAGAAAATAAAGAATCTAAAGAAAATAAACTAATTATAGGAAAAAAGATGCAATTAGCTAGAAGAAAAGAAAACCTAACACAAGCACAATTAGCAGAAATTATTAGTGTAACTACAGATCATGTTAGTAATATGGAACGTGGAGAATCTTATGGTAGCGTAGAAACACTTATAAATATTTGCAATAGCCTAAATATTAGTGCAGATTTCTTATTTGGTAACACAATACATAAAAATTCAGATGTACTTGATGCAATTTTTGATGATGAATTTGTAGAAAATTATTTAAAATTAAACCATCACAACAAAAAAACTGTACATACAATCGTAACTGCCTTAGCAAAGGAACAAAAGGGACAGGCTTAATTTGTATCACAAAAACAGGTGAAAAATGTCGAATAAAATAATATCTTAAAATTACGACAGACATAGACAAAAAAATGAGACAGATTAAGACTGTCCCCCTTGTTTCAATTTCATAGATAATAATTTAGAAATTCCGCTTTCTTCCATTGTTACACCATATACTGTATCTGCTGATTCCATTGTTCCTTTTCTGTGTGTTATTACTAAAAATTGTGTGTCTTTTGAAAATTTTTTTAGGTATTCTGCATAACGATAAACATTTACATCATCTAAAGCAGCCTCTATTTCATCTAGTACACAGAAAGGTGCAGGATTAATTTTTAATATGGCAAATAGTAATGCTATCGCAGTAAATGCTTTTTCTCCTCCTGATAGTAACATCATGTTTTGTAATTTTTTTCCTGGTGGTTGCACTGTTATTTCGATTCCACATTCTAATATGTTGTCTTCATCTTCTAGCTTTAATGTAGCGTTTCCTCCACCAAATAATTCTTTAAATACTTCTGAAAAGTTTTTATTAATCATTTCAAATTTCTTTTTAAATTGCTCTTTCATTGTTGCTGTCATGTCTGAAATTATTTTCCTTAATTTACTCATAGTGTTTTCTAAATCAACTCTTTGTTCACACATAAAGTCATATCTTTCTTTCATTGTTTTGTATTCTTCTATTGAGTCTACATTTACACTTCCTAAGTCTCTTATTTGCGAACGTAAATGGTTTACTTTTTTCTGTGTTTGGGCTACGTTTTCTGGTTTTTTATATTCGCTAACATTATTTGGAGTTAACTCGTATTCTTCCCACATTTTTTCAATAATTAATTGAATATCTTCTTCTAATTTTGACCTTTTTACATCTATTTTTACTATTTGTGCTTTTAGTTCTTCTATTGTTTTAAATTTTGATGATATTTCTTCTTCTTGCAATTCTAATTTTTTGTTCTTTTCTATTCTTTCTTGTTTTAATTCTTCTACTTTTGAGCCACTATTTTTTACTTGTTCTTTAATGCTATTTATTTTTTCTTTAATTTCAATTATTGATTTTTCTAAGTTAAAATTGTCATTTTCCATTTCTTTTATTTGTATTTTTTTATTTTCTATACTTCTATTTGTAGCTTCTATATCTTGGTTAATTCTTGACTGCATTTCTTGAATTGATGTTTCACTTTCATCAAATGATGAAACTGATATTTTTAGGTTTGTTATATCAAAGTTTAAGTCATCCATATATTTTTGATTATCTTTATTTAAATTAGCATATTCTTGTATGATTTTTGTTAATTTTTCTGTCTCATCAGCAATCTTTTCTAATTCTTGTTTTATTTCTTGTTTTTGTTTTGTTGCTTCTTCTTTTTGTTTTTCTATGCTATTTTGTTCTTCTTTTAATTTACTGATTCTAGCTTCTACTTTTGTAATATTTTCATCTATAGAAACTACTTTTTGTTTTTCAGTTGCATATGTAATATCTATTTCTTGTAATTCTTTTTCTAAGCTAGTGGCTTCTTCTAAAATACTTTCGATAGAATTTTCATAATCTTCTTTTTCTTTTTGCAAATTTTCTATTTTAGTCTTTAGGCTATTTAATTCATTTTGTAATTTTTCTATTTCTTTTCCTCTACCTAAAATATTTACAGTTTTTTTAGCAACTGATCCACCTGTAATTGCTCCTGACGGATTAATTACGTCTCCTTCTAATGTAATGATTCTAAAACTATATCCATTTTGTTTTGCAATTTTTATAGCTGTTTCCATATTATCAACAATTATTGTTCTTCCTAGTAAATTTAATATAATTTGCTCATATTTTTTATCAAATTTTATTAAATCTGATGCAATACCTATATAACCTTTTTCATTACCTTTTATTTTGTCTATCTTTTTTCCTTTTACAGAAGATATTGGTAAAAATGATGCTCGTCCTAAATTGTTTTTTCTTAAATGTTCTACTAATTTTTTTGCATCTTGTTCTGTTTCTGTAACAATATTTTGAAGACTTGCACCTAAGCACATTTCAATTGCTGTTTGATACTTACTTGGAACATCCATAATATTTGCTAAAACGCCACACATACCTTTTCCCAATTCTTTTATGCTATCACAGTCTTTTAATAGTGATTTAACACTTTTTATATATCCTTCTTTTTCTTTTTCTGTTTCGATCAAAAATTTTAGTCTTGATTCTTTCATTCTTGATTCATTTAGTAAATGATTTATTTCATTATCATAGTTTTTAATTTTTTTATCTGCTTCTTCTCTTTGTTTGTTCATATCTTCTAACAATTTTACTACTTTATTTCTTTTGCTTTCTATTTCATAAAATTCTTTTGATATTTCTTCTTTTGATAGTCTTGTACTATCTAATTCTGATATGTTGCTAGCAATTTCACTTTTTATTTGCATTTGTCTTTTTTCGTAATTTTCAAGATTTATATCTTGTGTGTTGTTGTTTGATTGTAATTCATACTTTTTGTTTGTGTTTTCTTCGACTTTTTGTTTGTATTTTTCTATTTCAAGCTCTTTTGCTGATAATTTTTCAGTTATTTTTTTTAGTTCTTCTTCTTTTTCTTGTAATTCTTTTGCAAATTTTTCTCTATTTTGTTTTAGACTTTCTTTCTTTTCTATTTTTTGTTTTATTTCTTCATTTAAATCTTTTACCTTTTGGTTTAATTCTTGTATTTCTTTTTCAAATCTTGCACTATTTTCTTTATTATTTGTCAATCTTGTATTTGCCACGTTTATGTCTGAATTTAACATTTCGATTTCTTTTTGACTTTCAAATCCTATGTTTGACATTTCTTCTATTTTATTTGTTATTGCATCTATTTCATTTTTTAACTGTTCTTTAAGTTGCTTAATTTGTTCTAGCCTTTCCTCTTCTTCGTTACATTGATTGTTGTATATTTCTTCGTCTTTTACTATTTCTTCAAGACTTAGTTTATATTTATCAATATTGTATATAAATAATCCTATTTCTATATTTTTTAATTCTTCTTTTAAATTTAAATATTTTTTAGCTTTTTCTGATTGTTGTTTTAATGGCTCTATGTTAGTCTCTATTTCTGATAATATATCATTTATTCTAAGTAAATTTAATTTTGTATGTTCTAATTTTTTTTCAGATTCTTGCTTTCTTGTTCTATATTTTACAATTCCTGCTGCTTCTTCAAATATGTTTCTTCTATCTTCTGATTTATTGCTTAATATTTCTTCTATTTTACCTTGTCCTATTATTGAATAACCATCTTTTCCTATTCCTGTGTCCATGAATAATTCTAGTACATCTTTTAGTCTACATGGCACTTTGTTTATAAAATATCCTGTTTCTCCACTTCTGTATATTTTCCTTGTTACTGTAACTTCTGTGTATTCTATTGGTAATGCTCCATCTTCATTGTCAAATACTAGTGAGGCTTCTGCAAATCCTAATGATTTTCTGTTTTGTGTTCCCGCAAATATGATGTCTAAAGATTTGGCTCCTCTTAATGATTTCATGCTTTGCTCCCCTAATACCCATCTTATACTGTCTGAAATGTTGCTTTTTCCTGACCCATTTGGTCCTATTACACTTGTTATTCCTGGCATAAATTCTAATATTGTTTTGTCTGCAAATGATTTGAATCCTTGTAATTCTAGTCTTTTTAAATACATTATTTTCCACCTTTGTTTCTCTTTTTCTTTATGTAGTTTATACTATTTTTTATTTTTTGTAAAGTTGTGTGTATATGATATATAATTTTTTAATATTCATCTAGTTCTTCTTTTATCCAATTTCCACTAAAGAACCATGCAACTGTTTCTTTTATATTTTCTAATTGTTGTAATGTCATTTCTCCATTTTTGCCTCTTGGAATTATTACTAATTTCCCATTTTCTTTTAATCCTAGTTTATCTAAAGCATAATTTTCAGCCATAAAGTCTTCAACGACTTCATTTGTTTTTATTTCTCTATATTGATATTTTTTCTTCATTCGCATCTCCTTTTATTTATTTGTTAAAACCAACAATTCAAAATTATTTATTTTTTTATATATATTAAAAAAGTTATGTATATATTCTTTATTTTTTCACTATTTCATTAATACTACATATTTATTTTTAATTCAAAAATTTATATTTAAGTTTCGACTTTTTGCAAGAGTAGGTTATAATATATGATTTTTGAAACAC
>CARBKU010000039.1 GCA_948946035.1 uncultured Clostridia bacterium | reverse complement strand
ACTATTAGATAAATTAGATAATATAAAAAAAGAAGAATTAATAGAACAATTAAATAAGATAGATTTTCATCAAATTATGGAATTATATGACAATACAAAAAAAGAAATAGAAATAAAAGAAAGTAAAATAGAATCAATATGTTATATAGATAAAGAAAAAATGGCAACAAATCAAAAAGAGCAATTTGACTTATTAGGAGAAATAGCTATAAGAAATAACGAATATGCAGTTGTTACAATGGCAGGAGGACAAGGAACAAGACTAGGACACAATGGTCCAAAAGGAACATTCAAATTAGATGTATATGGAAAGGGAAAATACTTATTCGAAATATTAGCAGAAAATCTAAAAGAAGCAAACAAAAAATATGAAACAACAATACCTTGGTACATAATGACAAGTAAAGAAAACAATAATGAAACATTTGAATTTTTAGAAAAAAACAATTACTTTGGATATCCAAAACAATATGTTACACTATTTGAGCAAGGAGAATTACCATTAGTTGATACAAACGGAAAACTTCTTATTGATAAAGATATGAAAATAAAACAGGCATCAGACGGAAATGGTGGTGTTTTTTCATCATTAAGAACAACAGGAATGTTATCAGACATGAAGCAAAAAAATATAAAATGGATTTTTATTGGTGGAGTAGACAATGCGATTTTAAAAATGGCAGATACAACATTACTTGGAATGGCAATAGACCAAAAAGTTCAAATTGCATCTAAATCAGTTGTAAAAGACAATCCACACGAGAGAGTTGGAGTTTTTTGTAAAATGAATGGGCATCCTAAAGTAATTGAATATTCTGAACTACCAGAAGAAATGGCTGAAGAAATAGACAAAAATGGAGAACTAAAATATGGAGAATCTCATATTATGTGTAATTTGTTCAGTGTGGATGCAGTAGAAAAAGTAAGTAAAGAATATTTAACGTATCATAGTGCATTTAAGAAAAACTCATTTATTGATGAAGAAGGAAAAGAAATTACTCCTAATGAGCCAAATTCATATAAATTTGAATCTTTCATTTTTGATAGTTTTGAATTTTTTGATGATATTGCAATTTTAAGAGGCAAAAGAGAAGATGATTTTGCACCTGTTAAAAATAAAGAAGGTGTTGACAGTCCAAAGACTGCAAAAGAATTATATGAAAAATATTGGGAAAGACAGAAAAGAGAAATTTATATGTAAGGAGAAAAAGCAAATGGAAGACTGCAAAATATCTAATTTGTATAATTTAGAAGAAACAATTGCAAAAGAATTGTTAGAAACAGTTATATATCCATGGGAAGCTTTACCAAAAATAAATGAATATATAATATCAATAGGAAAAAAATTAGATACTAATATTTATGAAGAAAAATCAGAAAATGTATGGATAGCCAAAACAGCAAAAGTAGCACCAACAGCATACATAAATGGACCAACTATAGTAGGAGAAGATGCAGAAATAAGGCATTGTGCATTTATTAGAGGGAATAGCATTATAGGAGATGGAGCTGTTGTAGGAAATTCAACAGAACTAAAAAATGTAATTTTATTTAACAAAGTTCAAGTGCCACATTATAATTATGTAGGGGATTCAATCTTAGGATATAAATCACACATGGGAGCAGGTTCAATTACTTCTAATGTAAAATCGGATAAAAAATTAGTTAATGTAAAAAATGGAAAAAAACAAATAGAAACAGGTCTAAAGAAATTTGGAGCAATACTTGGAGATAATGTAGAAGTAGGATGTGGAAGTGTTTTAAATCCAGGAACAGTAATTGGAAAAAATACAAATATTTATCCATTATCTTGTGTTAGAGGAGTAATAAAAGAAAATAGCATTTATAAAAAACAAAATGAAATAGTAGAAAAAAAATAAATATAATCAAAAATATCCAAACAATAAAATATGTTTGGATATTTTTGATTTGCCTTAAAAGACATTACATTTGTTGGTTACCAGGTATAAAGTAATCAACTACACCATAGATTAATGCACCAATTATTGCAGCAATCCAAGAAATAGAATATCCTGCTACAAAAAATTGTGTTACATATAAAATAATAGCTGCTAATGCAAATCCTACAAAACCTTTACCAAACGGACTAGCATGTAAACCAGTAAATTTGATAACTAAATAATCTATTACAGTTAGGACAACAGCAGCTATTGCTAAAGTCCAAAAACTATTTATTGTAAATCCAGGTGTAAAAAATGCGGTAATTGCTAAAACTACTGCTGATGCTACTAATCTTCCAATAATTTGCCATACAGTAGAACTTCCGCTCATTGTTTGATTTCCTTGTGATTCTGACATAAGTTTAACCTCCTTAGTTTAAAAAATTCATAATGCAATTTTATTTAAGGTTCTAAAAATATTATTCTCAAAAAAAAAAAAAATATTCAAAAATTTAAGTATAAAAAAGTTAATTTTTGCTAAAAATAAGAAAAAAATTTTGAAATTTATAAAGAGGTGCAAATATGTTAATAACATTTTTTAGAGCAATAATATTATATATAATAGTATTAATAGTAATGAGACTTATGGGAAAAAGAGAAATAGGTCAATTACAACCATTTGAATTAGCAATATCAATTATGATAGCTGATTTAGCATCAATACCAATGACAGAAACAGGAGTACCAATATTTAATGGAATCATTCCAATTTTAGGACTTTTAGTAATGCATCTAATAATATCAGTTATTAATATAAAAAGTTTAAAAGCAAGAGAAATAATTTGTGGAAAGCCAAGTATACTAATATATAGAGGGAAAATTAATGAAAAAGCATTAAAAAAAGAAAGATTTACAATTAATGAATTAGAAGAAAGATTAAGAGGAAATAACGTATACAATTTAGGAGATGTAGAATATGCAATATTAGAAACAAGTGGACAAGTAACAGTAATCCAAAAACCAGAAAAAAGAACAACAATACCAGAAGACTTTAATATAACACCAGAATATGAAGGAATTCCATATGATTTAGTAATAGATGGCAGAATAATGAGCAAAAACCTACAAGCAATAGGAAAAAATTATGCATGGTTAAAAAAACAAGTAGAAAAATTTAACATTAAACCAGAAGAAGCACTAGTAGTAACATTAGATGGAAAAGGACAAATATATTGTCAAAAAAAGGAAGACAAGGGGGCATAAAATATGGGAAAAGAAACAATAATATCAACTGTTATTGTAATATTAATAATAATAGGAAATATCGTGACACAAAACTTTACAGTAGACTCTGTAGAAACAATAACAAACCAATTATCTGAATTAAAAACAGTTATTTTTGAAAAAGAAGAAAATATAAATGAAGAAGAAATAAAAAACAAATTAGAAGAAATAGAAAAGAACTGGGAATCAAGGCACGATAAATTAGCATATTATATAGAACATGATGAATTAGAAAAAGTAGAAACAAATTTGACATCACTAAGAAGTTTTATTGAAACAAATAAATATTCAGAAGCAATAAGCGAACTAGACAAAAGTGTATTTGTACTAAAACATATTGAAGACAAATACGCATTTAATTTAGAAAACATCTTCTAAGACAGTGGGGACAGTCTTTATTTGTTGCAAAAATTTTGTCGATTTTTGTTTTACTTTATTTTTAGAAAAATAAATAGATTTGAGACAATAAGGAGAATTCCTAATTGTCTCAAATTTGAATTTTAAATTATTATTTTATTCGACATATTTTTCTTTTTTGTGAAACAAATTAAGCATGTTTCCATTTTGAATATTTTTTTAATTTTTCATAAACAAGATTGTTTACTGTTCCAGCAGGGAAGTGACCATCTTTGTCTTTTTTACCGGCAGGTACTCCAGTTAATACTTCTATACCTTCTTCTATTGTAGAAACAGAATAAATATGGAATTTTTTATTTTTAACTGCGTCTACTATTTCATCTGAAAGTTGTAGATTATCAACATTTTGAACAGGAATCATTACACCATGAGAACCATCTAAACCTCTCATTTGGCATATTTGGAAATATCCTTCTATTTTTTCGTTAACACCACCAATTGGTTGTATTTGACCTTTTTGATTTACAGAACCTGTAACTGCAATTGCTTGATTAATTGGAATACCAGATAAACTAGAAAGTAATCCATATAATTCTGTACTAGAAGCACTATCACCATCTACACCATTATATAATTGTTCAAAACATATGCTAGCTGTTAAACATAAAGGAAAATCTTGTGCAAACATTTCTCCTAAATAACCTGACAAGATATAAACTCCTTTAGAATGAGATGGTCCAGATATATCTACTTCTCTTTCGATGTTGACTATTCCTGTTTTACCTGTATATGTGTTAACTGTGATTTTTGCAGGTTTTCCAAATGTGTAATCTCCAATTGTCATTACTGTTAAACCATTTAATTGCCCATCTTCGTAGCCAGATGTATTAATTAATAATGTATTTTCTTTTATCATTTCTATATATTTTTCATCATATTTTTTTACTCTTTCAATTCTTTCAGATAAAGCTTTGTCAATAAGTTTTCCTGTTACTAATTTTGATTTAGATATTTTTGCCCATGTTGCGGCTTCACCTACTACTTGAATTAAATCATTAAATCTTGTTGATATTTTATTATGACTACCAGCTAATTTAGAGGCATATTCTATTAATCTTGCCATTGCAGATTTATCTAGGTGTGGTAGTTCTTCATCTTCACAAAAACCGTGTATTATTTTTGCTAGATTATTTACATTTTCTTTATTAATTTCTGCTGTTTCTTCAAATTCAACTTTTATTTTAAATAGTTTTCTAAAATCAGAGTCCACAGCCAAAAGAGTTTGATATATGTTACTATTACCAATTAAGATTACTTTTAAATCTAAAGGAATAGGTTCAGGTTTTAAAGAAATTAAAACCATTGAAGAACGTTGTTCAGTTGAATTTTCTATGCCTATTTTTTTAATTCTTAATGCTTTTTTTAAACTTTCGTAACATGCTGGATTTGCAAGCAAATCTTTTGCTTGGAATATTATATAACCACCGTTTGCTCTTTGTAATAATCCAGGTTTTAACATGGTATGGTCAGTTTTTAATGAACCATAGTAATTTTCATATTCAATAGTACCAAATATATTATTATATGAATAATTAGAATCCATTATTACAGGAGCACCTTCACGATTTGAATTGTCAATAAATAAGTTTACTCGATAATTTAAACATGGATCAGGTTTTTTATTCATAGGATTTTGTTGAACTTGGGGAGTTTGGTTTTTATTTGTTTGCTCAGGTTCTAAAAAGTCAGGAATATTTTTTAATATATCTTGCTTTACATTAGTTAAAAATTGATTTATTTTTTTATTTCTTTTATATTTTGATTTTAAAAAATTAATGTGAACATTAACTGTAAGTAAAGCAATATTTGATTGCCAGTCAGATATTTTTTTATCAGCTTGACGTTCAATTTCTTTTATTTGACCAATTACAGTCATTATTTGTTCTTGAACTATAACAGATTTTTCTTCATATTCTTGTTTTATAGATGCATCAAGCTTGTCAAATTCTTCTTCTTCAATTGCTTTACCATTAACAACTGGCATCATATAAATACCATTTTGTGCAGCTTTTACTTGAAAATTATATTTAGAAGCATTTTCGTTTAATTTTTCTAATAAAGCTGAACGTTTATCTTCAAATTCTTGCTTAATTAAAGATTTTTCTTTTTCAAAATCATCATTATTAAATGTTTTTTGGATGTCTTTTTTAATTTCTTTTATAAATCCATCCATTGATTCTTTAAATTCTTTTCCTTGGCCTGCTGGTAATTCAACTGCAATAGGTTCATTTGGATTATCAAAATTGTATATATAACACCAATCAGATGGTGCTTTCTTTTTTTTAGATATTTTGTCTAAGTAGTTTTTGGTATACATTGTTTTTCCTACACCACTTGGACCCTCTAAATATAGATTGTATCCTTTTACATTTACTTGTAGACCAAACTCTAATGCTTTTATACCACGATCTTGTCCTATACCAGTTTGTATAGGTTCTAGTTCTCCGTGTGGTTTCAAAACTGAAAATATCAGAATTACATGTCATTTTTAAATCTTTGTAACTTAATTCATTTTTGTTTTTCATTTGTTTCCTCCAAAATTTTTCTTATTGTATCCATTTTTATTTTTTTTTATTAATTGTATTTTATATTACTAATTAAAAAATGTAAAGAAAATATAATAAAAAAATATAAATAGAAAATTGTAATCTAATTATTATTACTCAGCCATATTCATATTTGCATAATTTTTTGAAAGTTTTGATTAAAAGTAATTGAGTTAGAAGCTCAAGTTGATTTGGAAGGGTGCCATAAAAATTATTGTACTACTTGTTCAAAATAGGCACAAGGCTATTGCAATATTAAAATAAAAAATATATAATTATAATAATTATTATCCTAGTATGAAAGGATGTTTTTTTATGAACAAAACAAAAAGGAAAATATTTGAAACATCAATGAAACTATTTGCAGAAAAAGGTTATGATGCAACAAGCATAGAAGAAATAACAGCGACAGTAGGTGTAGCAAAAGGAACATTATATTATCACTTTTCGAGTAAAGAAGAAATATTTAATTTTTTAATAGAAGAAGGAATAAAATTATTACAAAATAGTATAGATATAAAAACAGCCAAATATTCTGGATACATAGATAAGATAAAAGCCATTACTTTGATACAAATAAAAATAGTAATAAAATATGAAAATCTAATTACAATATTATTAAGTGAATTTTGGGGAAAAGGCTCAAGAAACCAAATGTGTAAAGAACAGATTTTACAATATATAAATCAAATAGAAACAATAGTAAGAGAAGGAATAGAAAAAAAAGAAATAAAAAAAGGAAATCCGCAAGTAATAGCATCTGAAATATATGGACTAATTTGTTCAACATTAGTATACAAAATTAGAAATAAAGGAAAAATCAATATAATGGAATTATACAAAGAATTCGAAAATACAGTAATAGAAGGACTAAAAATAAAATAAGGAAGGATAAAAAAATATGAGAGAACCTATACACAAGGTTATGAAATTTACTGATATAAAAGATATGTTAATAAAATCAGGGGAAAAATTTGGAGATAAACCTGCATATATACTGAAAACAGAAGAAACAGGAAAATTCAAAGAAATAACACATAAAGAAGTCAGAGAAGAAATAAACAACTTAGGCACAAAATTAATAAATATGGGATTAAAAAATAAAAGAATTGCAGTAATCTCAGAAAACAGATATGAGTGGGGAATAGCATATTTAGCGACAGTTGCTGGTACAGGAGTAATTGTGCCATTAGACAAAGCACTTCCAGACAACGAAATAGAAAACTTAATTATACGTTCTGAAGTAGAAGCAATATTCTATTCTAGCAAATATAACAATATAATGAATGAAATTAAAGAAAAGAAAACTACAAATGTAAAATTTTTTATTTCTATGGATTTAGAGACAAAAGAAAACGATATATATTCTCAAAAAGAATTAACAGAAGAAGGGAAAAAATTATTAGAAGATGGAAATAGAGAATTTATAGATAGTAAAATTAATAATGAAGAAATGGGAGTAATGCTATTTACATCAGGAACTACAGCAATGTCAAAAGCAGTTATGTTATCACACAAGAATATATGTGCAAATATAATGGATATAGCAGCAGTTCTTAAAGTAGATGAAAACGATAGATTTTTATCATTTCTACCATTACATCACACATTTGAATGTACAACAGGATTTTTATATCCTATATCAAAAGGTAGCTGTATAGCATTTTGTGAAGGAATACGTCATATAGCAGATAATATAAAAGAATATCAAATATCAGTAATGGTTTCTGTACCTATTCTATTTGAATCAATGTACAAAAAAGTAATGAAAGGAATAGAGAAAAAAGGAAAATTAGAAACTGTAAAAAAAGGAATAAAAATTAGTAACTTCTTATTAAAATTTGGAATTGACATTAGAAAAAAAATTTTTAAAGAAGTTCATGAAAATTTAGGAGGAAAAGCTAGATTATTTGTAGCAGGAGGAGCAGCATTAGATTCAGAAGCAGAAAAGGGATTTAATGAATTAGGATTTAATTTAAAACAAGGATATGGTTTAACAGAAACATCTCCAGTTATAGCTACTGAAGATGACAAATATAGAAGATTAGGTTCAATAGGAAAAGCACTACCTAGTTTAGATGTAAAAATAGTAGATGAAAATGAAGAAGGAATAGGAGAACTAGTTGCAAAAGGACCATCAATAATGCTTGGATATTATAAAAATGATGAAGCCACAAAAGAAACTATAGATAAAGATGGATGGCTACATACAGGAGATTTAGCTAAAATAGATAAAGATGGTTACATTTTTATTTCTGGAAGAAAAAAATTTGTTATTGTTTTAAAAAACGGTAAAAATATATATCCAGAAGAATTAGAAAATTTAGTAAATAAAATAGAAGGAGTATCAGAGAGTTTTGTTTATGGACAACCAGAAGATGATGGAGACTATAAGATTTGTGCAAAAATTGTATATGATATAGAATTAGTTAAAGAAGTTTACGGAACCACTGATAAAAACGAGTTAAAAAATATTCTATGGCAAGAAGTAAAAAAAGTTAATAAAACAATGCCAGCATATAAGTATATTAGGGAAATTACAATTACAGATAAAGAATTAATTAAGACAACAACACAAAAAATAAAAAGATTTGAAGAAATTAAAACAGTGGTAAAAAATTAGTAAATATATAAAATTTAGATGTAAAAAAGTTACATCTAAATTTTTTTAATATATTAATATAATAAAGTAATTTTTTCAAAAATAGGAAAACATTAATTTTTAGCCTAATACAGCACTAAATGTTACATTTTTTTAAAATTTATT
>CARBKU010000038.1 GCA_948946035.1 uncultured Clostridia bacterium | reverse complement strand
AAATACAAAAAAGTAGATTAAGAAGAATAAAAAAATAGATTCAACTAAAAGTTGAATCTATTTTTTTATTTTATATACTCGTATTACATACTTATTTTCCAGAGCGAGTAGCTAGTAATTAATGGAATATTTACCATATTAATATAAAATTTAAAGCATGTCAAAATCTAAATTTCAACATGCTTTGATATTAGTTAATTCCTAATATAATAAGTTTAATTAGTGCTAAATCATTAATTGTAATTTCTCCATCATCATCCACATCTGCTGCTATTTTATCAATTCCTTCTAATAATGTATCTTCAATTAAATGTAATTTTACTTGTGCTAAGTCATTAATTGTAACCTCTCCATCTCCATCTGTGTCACCTTTAATTCTTGTAGGTGTAGGTGGTGTAGGTGGTGTTGGTGGTGTTGGTGGTGTTGGTGGTGTTGGTGTTTCTTTTTGCATCCAATCTACTTTTGCTGTTGCAGTTCCTTTATTTCCTGCTTTATCTTGGAATTCAAATGTAAATTCTCCATTTTCAGTAAATGTATATTCTCTATTAGTACCATTATTAGTAATTGTAATTTCTTCACTTTCATTTACTAAAGTTACTACGATTTTTTCTGCATTTTCTCTTGTACTATATCTTATTTGAGCTGTTGGATCTACTTTGTCAATCCAATCTACTTTTGCTGTATGACTTTTTACTTCTTTATCTAAATTTTCTTCATTCTCTTCCGCATTTTCTTCCTGTTCTGCATATTCAAATGTAAATTCTCCATTTTGTGTAAATGTATATGTGTTATTTCCATCATTATTTAAGATTTTAACACTACCACTTTTTCCGTTTTCGTCAATTATATATGTGTTTATAGTAGCAGTAACATCTTGATTTGTTAATACTGTTGTATTATAAGTCATATCACTTGCTATAACTTTAGTGTCATTATCTATATAGTCAACTTTAATATTTTTATATGTAATATTATTTGCCACATCAAGAAGTCTAAATTCATATTCTTCATTTTTTTCTAGGTAAAATTCTAATGGATTAGATCTGATTTTTTCTAATTCCTTAAGTTCTTCTAATTGATCTTCAGTTAATGTTACATTATTTCCTTCATTATCAAAAGCTAATCTTTCTGTAACATTTCCATTTTCAAATGATGTTATATAATATTTAACTTCATCTAGTTTTCCAGTTGTATTTGAATATGTTATTTTCTTAGTAGCTCCATTTTCGTCTAATTCAGCAATTTTATATACATTACCTTCTTCGTCTAAGTATGATATGCTTACCACTTTTCCATTTTCAACTTCTACATAATTTGTCTTTTTATTGTTTTTATCTAGTAAGTAAACATCTTCACTAATATTATCTAATACTGCCATTAATTTTTTATCATCACTTAATTTGTATTTTACATCAGCTGTTGGTCCAGATTTATCAATCCAATCTACTTTCGCAGTTACTGCTCCTTTATTTCCTTGTTCATCTTCAAATTCAAATGTAAATTCTCCATTTTCGGTAAATACATATGTGTCTTTTCCATCATTATTTGTTATTGTTATTTTTGTACTTGGATTTGTAAGTCTTGCTACTACTGGTTCATTTGTTTTTTCAGTAGTACTATATCCTATACTTGCTGTTGGAGCAGGATTTTTAGTTATATCTTCATAAAAGTTGAATGCTCTTGCTGTAAACCAATTTCCATTTGTTCTATCTGCAACTATTTTTACATATTGAACTTCTTTTGGTGTTGATATATCAAAACTTTGAGTATACTTTTCAGCTAA
Organism: uncultured Clostridia bacterium; assembly: GCA_948946035.1. GTDB lineage: Bacteria > Bacillota > Clostridia > TANB77 > CAG-508 > CAG-269. The sequence goes on along the minus strand of CARBKU010000038.1, from coordinate 7,186 downwards.
TTCATTTGTATTTGCTTGACTAGCATATGTTATACCTGTACGGCTAGTTAAAACTTCCCAATTTTCACCATCCATACTTCCATAAATAGTACCATCATTAATTCTTCCATTTCCACCACCTGCTGGTACATATTCTACTGCTGACAAATACACTGGTTTATCTAGTTTAACTACCATAAAACGATTTGTATCTGTACCATTCCATGCTGAATGGTATCTTGTATTGTAGTTTGCGTCAATTGCGTTTCTAGCTGCACCACCATTGCTTACAGCTTCGGTTGATACAGAATGTATGCTTAAATGTGAAACTGGTATATATTTTCTTGTATCAGGGTCATTATTTTTTGTAAATGTAAATGTACTTGATGCATTACTTGCTAATCTTGTACCTGTTGCACCTTGTCTTAGTTGTACAGTTTTGTTTCCTATTAAGTCTGGTGATGCTTCACTATATGATGTCCATGAATCATTTTCTGTATAACGCCATTGTGTACTTAAATTAACTGCTATCATTCTGTTTTCCTTATCATTAGCATAAAGTGTGCTTGGAAGTCCTTCTGATTCTAGTATGTCTATTTTGTATAGGTTTTCTTCATTATAGTTTACACCTACAATATGTACATATATATCATTTTCTGATGTAATGCTTGCTATTTGTTCCCTAGATAATTGTACTTCGTGCTTTCCTCCATTTTCACCTGTATATAGTTCGTTCCATGTTTTCTTACCATCTAAACTGTAATCCCAACGAACTGTACTTCCTTCAAATCTACTTCCTAATTTTATTTTTCCTGCATCTACTCCATCAAAAGAGAAATCTGCTAATTTTGTGTCAAGAGTTCCTAATAAAGATGATGCTAATGTTCTAGTTAAACTTGGTTGTAATACTTCTGTTCCTTGATAATTTTTACCTTCTGTTAGTATACGTGTTAGTAATATGGTATATTTGAATTTATATATATCTGTGGTAAATTTAGGTTTAATTATTTCTGCTAAATTGTATAGTGTGAAAGGGAAACATTTAAGGTTTTCCATCATTTCTTTTGCTAGATTGTAGTATTCTTCTTCTGTCTTATCACTTGAAAGATATAATTTTACTAATCCTGCCCAAGCATCTAAATTAATTGATTGTGCTCTTATAGCTTCTCTATATATTTGTTCTTGTTTTGCTTTATCATCTTTATATACATCTACTGTCATTAATAATTCTTCAGCTTTCATAAAATTATTATAATCGTTTAGTGCTTCTTGAGCTAATGCAATGTATGGTACATTGTATCCTTTAACATAGCTTCTGTCATTTCCCCAACCAATAAGTAGCCTTTCACCTTTTTCGGATTGTGTCCATCCAGATACATCATTATCTATTCCCCAATATCCTTGACCACTAGAATTTCTTGTATAATATATTATTGCTGCATGTCCTGGTTGACCAATAACAGCTGATGGTATTGCGTGTACACCACGAATACAATGACCAGTTTTTGATATACCTCCACAAACAGCTCCTGTACCAAATTTATTTCTAAAGTTCATCCATAGTTTGTATAGTTTGTAATCTGATGTACCTCTTGTTATTCCATAATCGTATAATTTTTTATCTCCAACTGCAAATAATTCATTAAAATATTCTTTATTTTCTTCAGCGTAATAAACTGAATTTCCATAGTCTGGCCATACATAAGCCATATATGAATGTGGTGTTAAAAGTCCCCAGGCATTGTTTGGCGCTGCATCTATTTTTGATTGTGTATATTCATTAAGCCATACTACTGATTCATCATCAATCATAGTTTGCATAATATAACGCATTTCTTCTATATTGTATGTTTCAAACCAAGGTGTAATATTTACATTGTCAGTTGCTTTAAATTTTCCATCATTATACATTTTTTTATAAATTGCATAACGATTTACTGCATCTGATTGGTTTTCTTTAGCACTTGGTTGCATCCATAGTGCAACCTGTGCAGAGTGTGTTAAAGAAATTGTTATTGCCATTCTTTTATAAAGTTCTCCTTTTGTTGTAAGTTGATTAGGGTATTTTTGCCTTAATAACTCTTTTCCTGCCTCTGATATTTCTTCTGTTTCATTAAAGTCATTCTTATATTCCTTTAGTAACCTTGTAAGTACATTTAATGAATTATAGTATCCTCCATTAGGAGTTCCTCCTAATATATAATAACGAAGATTTGTTACATCGTTCATTAACCAATCTATTGTTGCTTGATTTTCTGGTGCTTCGTCTGTAAATCTTTTTAATGCATAGTTACCTACACTATTTACGAATTTTCTTTGTAATACTAATAATTCGTAGTTAGGATCTGATAAATCTTTATTTGCATAATCTTTTATTTTTTGATCATATACAGATATATCTTCAAATTGATTAACTTCTTCTTGATATTCGTCTGTAATAATCATTGGATTTATAAATACTGCATGGTCTGCTGCATTAGATCCATTATCATATACTTGTATTCTTATGTATTTTGCTCCTGTTATATCTACTTTTTCAAATACAGCATCTTGTCCTGGCATAATTACTCTGTCAGTGTCTGTTTCTGGATTTTGTAAAGTCCAGTTTTGGTTCCCAGTTTCATGAAATGTGTCATTATCTGATGTATATATCCATACTTTAACACCATTACCTGCTGATGATGTTCTATTAAGTCCAATATATGTTGTTAAGGTATGATATTTTTCACTATATTCTCTTATATCATAATATATATTTGCATTTGCATGTGCAAAAAGTCCATAATCGAATGTGTAATATGCCCCTTCTCTTTTAACTGAAAGTTTGTTTCCATTATAATCTTGATTTATTTTTACTGAACCATAATATCCTACATTAGATTTTTTTATTGGCAATTTTTCTGTATCTGTTAATCTTATATATTGCCCTTCGTTAGGATCAACTGCCTCTTCATTATTTTTTTCTTCATCTTCATTTGCTGCATAAGTTGCTAGCATTCCGTTCCTTAATTGAGCCAGTTATCTCTTTTCCTATATATACTCCTGTAAGAATATATTGTGAACATATTGAAAGTATTAATAATACAATAATTTTTACTGAAACTTTTCCTATTTTATTTCTTTTAATACTATTCATAAAAAAACCTCCTTTTATTTATGTACACCATACTACTATTATAGCATATTTTTACATTTGTGTAAATTATTTTATAAATTCTTTGGATTTAAAAATAACATTTGCATTCTTTAAGTTTCGACTTTTTTCAATAGTAGGTTATAATATATGATTTTTTTACACTTTGTGTGTCGCAACCTACAAAATTAAATTTAATATGTAGGTTGCTCCAATCGCACTCGCATAGCTCGTTTGGTCGCTTACGCAGTGTTTCAAAAATCATATATATAACCTACTATTGAAAAAAGTCGAAACTTAAACATTTGCATTCATAAAGATTTTTAAGTAAAATTATGTTATACTATAAAAAACAAAAAAAGAAATGAGGAAGAATATGAAATTAATTTCGTGGAATGTAAATGGAATAAGAGCGTGCGTAAACAAAGGATTTAATGAATTCTTTAACCAAATAGATGCAGATATATTTTGCATACAAGAAACAAAATGCCAACCAGAGCAAATTGAATTAAAATATAAAAATTATAAAAGTTATTGGAATAGTGCAGAGAAAAAGGGATATTCAGGAACAGCAATTTTTACAAAAAAAGAACCAAAAAATGTAAAATATGGAATAGGAATAGAAGAACATGACAAAGAAGGAAGAGTAATAACATTAGAATACGAAACATTTTATATAGTAACAATATATACACCAAATTCAAAAAGAGAATTAGAAAGACTAAGTTATAGGCAAGTATGGGAAGATGAAATAAGAAAATATTTATTAAAATTAGATAAAGAAAAACCTGTAATAATGTGTGGAGACTTAAATGTTGCATATAAAGAAATTGACTTAAAAAATCCAAAAACAAATAGAGGAAATGCTGGATTTACAGACGAAGAAAGAGAAAAAATGACAAATTTGCTAAGTGCAGGATTTACAGATACATTTCGTTATTTATATCCAACAAAAGAAGATGCTTATAGTTGGTGGTCATATATGGGAAAATCTCGAGAAAGAAATATAGGATGGAGAATAGATTATTTTATAGTATCTAATTCAATAAAAGAAAAAATAAAAGAGGCGAAAATTCATCCAGAAATAATGGGAAGTGACCACTGTCCTGTAGAATTAGATATAAATATATAAATAAAATTGCTTTAAAAATAAATGTTTATAAAAATTAAAAATAGGATTTAATTTTTATTATGTAACTAAATTATAAGGAAAAACATATATATCAAAACAGAGAAAAGAACTGAATTAGTAATGTTTTTTCTGTTTTGTTTATTTTTATTAATATTGAATATATACAAAAATTATAATATAAGTTCAATATAAGTAAGTATTTTAGAAATGGAGAATAAAATGAAAAAGACAAAAGGAATAACCCTAATAGCCCCAGCCATCACAATTTTATTCTCTTATGACGAAAAATTAAAATGTAGTAATAGCAAAGGTTTCCTCCTAGCAACAATTTAGAAATAATAAAATTTTCACATATTTAAAAGATGATTTGTAAAAAGTATATACGAAATAATCTTTTTTTGAATTTATAATGAAAAATTTGGAAATAAATGCTATAATAATTTTGGCAACAGCAGTTGCCAAATTAAAAAAAATATAAAAATATTAGTGAATGGAGGTTTAGACTTATGAATAATGAAGTTTTACCAAATGATTATAAAGAAACTTTAGAATTAATAATAGATAAAATAAAAATAGCACAACAAAATGCAGTTATATCAGCAAATTGGATTTAGGTCAAGTACTTAGACACATTTTTTTACACTTTTTTATAAAGATTATGCTGTTTTTTCATAGTATAATCTTTCTTTTTCATTTGGTGTGATATAGCCTAAACTACTATGTATTCTTCGATTGTTATACCAACTTTCTATAAATTCAAATATTGCTAATCTTGCTTCTTCAAATGTTATGTAACTTTTTTGATTTACTTTTTCTTTCTTTAATATGGCATTGAAGCTTTCCATACTAGCATTATCATAGGGATATCCTTTTTTACTATAAGAATGCTGTATATTTAGTCTTTTTAGTAACTCTTCATAATCATTTGATGTGTATTGACTTCCTAAATCTGAATGAAATATCATTTTTTCTTTTATTCCTCTATTACATACTGCATTGTTCAATGCTTGTATTACTAAATCAGCTGTCATATGCTTTCCATATGAGTATCCTACTATTTTTAAATCATATAAATCCATTACTATTGCTAAATATGTCCATCCGATTTCTTTTGTATAAATATATGTTATATCTCCAACCCACTTTTGCTTTGGTTCTATTGCTTTAAAGTCTTGTTTTAATAGGTTTGGCTTATTTGTATCATCTACTTTTTTATTTCCAGCATAATTATATTTTTTCACTACTATACTTCGTATTTCTAGTTCTTTCATTCTTCTTGCTACTCGCTTTTGACTTACTTTTATTCCTTTATTTGCTAGTACTTTCTGTATTTTGGGTGATCCATATCTTCTTTTTGATTCAGTATATATTTCCATTATTTGTATATCTAGTTCGTTATTGTTTTCCTTATATATATTTGTTTTGTTATTTTTATGATAGTAATATACTGAATGATGGATTCCCATACATTTGCATAGAAGTCTTATACTATGCTTATCTTTCATATCATCGATAAATTTTATTTTATCTTCTATTTTTGTGTGAATATGACCATTGCTTTTTTTAATATTTCATTTTCTTCTTGTAATCTCATGTTTTCTTTTTTTAACTTTAATAATTCATCATTATTTGTTATTAATCCTGCTTCTGTCTTAACTTTTCCATATTTTTTTATCCAATTATATATTAACTTTTTTTATAGGTCATATTCACTTACTAATTCTGCTACTTTTTTCCCTTATTCATACAAGGCTACTATTGTTTTCTTAAATTCTTCTGTATAACTTTTATATTGTTTACTCATAGACACTTACCTCTTTTCGCTTTTTATTTTAACATCTTTTTTTCTAAGTGTAAAATTTTGTGTCTATATATCTATTCTAACACCATTCCACTAGAAATGCTTTTTAAATTTTAATTATCTTTCTTATCCATAAAATATTTAAAAGCTTCTAAAGCTACCAATATCAAAATACCAATAACAAAAAATAAAATGTTAAAAGTAGAAAATGTCATAGCAGGCTTAGGTTCAGATAAAGTAGTAGGTCCTTGAATAATCGAATATAAAGAACCAAGCATCATTCCAATAATTGTATATATAGTTTGGCTTCTGTGTTTCTCTAAGCAATTTCTAATTAACTTAGTAAAAAGCAAAATACCTGTAATAATGCCAAAGCCAAAAACTAATAGTATTGGAAAAAATGAAAAATTAAAGTGTAAAAACTCTTTAATAGCATTCATAATTGGCATATATAACCCAAATATTAGCAAAAGTGTTGAGCCAGATATTCCAGGTAGCACCATTGCAGAAATAGCAATTGCAGCGGCAATAAATACGTAAATTATTGTTAATAAATTTAAGTTAGAAATATCAATACCATTAGAAGAATGTGAAGTTAGCAAAGTAATTAATATTACTAAAACAGCTCCTATTATTGTAAAAATAATATTTTGATATTTATTTTTTAAAACTTCTTTTTCTTCAAATATAACAATTGGAATAGCAAAAATTATAAATCCAATAAATAAGGAACTCATTGCATATATTTGTGTGTGAAATAAATTAGAAAGCACTGTTGCTGCAACACAAAATCCTATAACCCAGCCAATTCCTAGTTTAATTAAAAATTTTAAAGCAGTTTTCTTTTCCTCCCAATTTCCTCTTATTAAAGAATCTAGTGATGAAATAAATTTATCGTAGAATCCTAAAAGAAATGCAATTGTTCCTCCAGATACTCCAGGAACACTATCTGCTAAAGCCATACATAAACCTTGGATAAAGTTCATAATTAAATCTTTTATCTTCTTCATATGTCCTCCTTATATAATTATTATAAAAATTAAATACATTTTATAATAAAAAATACTTATTGTAAATGACTTTTTATTACAATTCACAGCTTATCTATATGTTATAAGTCTCAAATTATTGTTATATAAAT
>CARBKU010000037.1 GCA_948946035.1 uncultured Clostridia bacterium | reverse complement strand
TTTTGACAAATAATTCGTATAATCTTCCACCTTGTAGCTTTCTGATGCTTTTCTTATCTTTTTTACTAATGCTTCTGTTAATTTAATTTTCTTTTCTGTCAAAATTTCTGCTAAAATTCTTTGTTCCTCGTTTGAAAGAAAACTAACCTTTTCTGCAATATTTATACTCATTTTTCCCTGTTCAACTATATTTTGCAATTCTGGAATTAGATATGTTAATCTTAAATATCTTTGTATTGTACCATTACTTGATTTTTCTTCTTTTATTATTGTTGCTCTTGCTAAACCTAAATTGTCCTTTTTAATTTCTTCTAACATTGATGTTTTTATGTTTCGCTTTTTATATGTATCATATTTCATTCTGTATGCTTTTGCCCTTTCTATGGGAGATATATTTTCTCTGGTACATAAATTAGTATCTATCAAATATATTTTTACTTCATCTTCTGTTAAATTCTCCTTTACAATACAAGGCAATTCTAATAGTCCTATTTCTTTTGCACAGTTTTTACGATTATGTCCTGCAATTATTTGATATTTTCCATCTTCCATAGGTCTTACTATTAATGGTTGCATTATTCCATTTATTTTTATACTTTCTATCATTTCTTTTTTCTTGTCTTCATTATAAAGTTTAAATGGCTGGTTTGGATAATCTATTAATTTATCTATTGCTATCTTAACTATTTTTACATTTTCCTGTTGTTCTCTTTTATTTTCAGTAACTATATCTTTTTGTTTAATTTCTTCATGTTCTATTGTTTCTTCTTCCTCTATTCCTAATGCCTGTTTTATTTCTGCTACTGTGATATATTCTTTGTTTGCTAATTTTATAATTTCTTCTGTTGTTAATCCTTCTTGCTTTCTACTTTTCACTTTTTTTAGTTCTTCTTTTTTATAATAATTAATTAATAATTGGTTTGTTTCCATTTTTCTTTTGCTCCTTTATAATTCTTGTTTATGTATGCATCTTTTAAAATTGCATTTCTTTTCTGCAATATCTTTTGGCTCTAAATAACACTTATGTAATTTACAGTATGCAACTGCTTGATTTTTTCTTGATAATCTCCCATAAATACATAAATGCTTTGTTATATTTGGTCTTTTTCTTTTATTTTTTCTTCCCATAAGCATTTCCTCCATAAGTATTTCTTTATCTTTTGCTTAAATCTTCAATAAAATCTATATTTAATTCTTCTGTGCTTTCTCTGTATTTTTTTACCTAATACAGAGAACTAGAAAGCTTGTTTTTCTATGTGTTTACGAGATACACTCTGTATCTCTTTCCTGCCTTTTAGTATTTTTTATAAAAAGCCTTATTTTATATATTGATTCCTTTTATGCCAAAAAAATAAGGAGCTAGATCTTTTAATAATCTGTCCTTATCTGTATAAAAGGTTCTGTCAACTTCATAATATTTATAAATAAATTCTGATTGTTTTGCACCCTTCATATATAATTCTTTTAGTATAGTTCTTTTTCTGATTTCTATTTTATCGTTGCTTTTTATATTTAGGTATTTTTCAAAAATCCCATCTATAAATGCTAGAAACATTTTTGTTTTACATCTACTTTTTAATAAACTTTCTAAATATAATTCATCTTCTGAAAATAAGCCTGTCATTATACTTTCTATTTGTTTTTCTTGGTATTCTTTTGTTTCCCCTATTAGTTCTTCTTTTTCTTGTTTAGTTAATGTAATATGCTCTTTCAATTTCTTGTAGTTTTTCAATATTTCTTCTGTACTTTCTAAAGCTACTTTATAATCCATTTCAAATAGTTCTTTTTTAGCTTCATCCATTTTTCTCGCAAAAACATTTCCTATTTCTTCTGTTACTGTCCTAAGTAAATAATTTTTATAAGTTTCTTGTTCTGGTTTCTGCATAATGTACTTCTCCTTTATATTTTAATTTTTTCTAACAATCTATATCATACAAATTTAGCATTTACACAATCTTCAAATATTATCTTTTTGAATATTTCCATTAATACATTTACAACTATTGAATTTCCAGCTTGTCTATATAATTGTGTATCTGATATTGGAACTGATTTAGCTTTTTCAAAATCTTCATCTGTAAAACCGCATTAATCTCCAGCATTCTTTTGGTGTTAATTTTCTAATTCTAAAACAGTATTTTCCATCTTCTGTTATTAATACTGCTGCACTAGAGTTTATATTTCCACAATTTCTAGTTTGTGTTGGAGCTATTTCTTTAATTTCAACATTGTTATATGGGTTATACATTGAAATATCTTTATTTTCTGCAATATTAGATTTAAAATTTCCAGCTGTAACAGTAGGCATTATTCCTTCTGTGTCATATATTCTATCTTGCACACTTGTTTTTCCTTCTGAATTATTTATACATATTGGTTTATCTGTTTTTTCTAATGTTGCCATATTACTATTACTTGCTAAAATTGTTTGTGAAACTTGTTTCCCTACTCTACCTCTTTTTCTTATATTTTGTGGATAGGAAACATTTATAGAATCTCCCTCGTATGCTTCTGTATAACCTTTTTTTGTGCCTTCATTTACTAAAATATGTGGCTGAATATGTCCTCCACTGGCACTTGTTACAGTTGGAGAAATACCATTTTTATCATATATACTTCCAGCTTGATGTTGCTTGTTTTTCTCATCATATATTCCACAAATTCTTTTTACATTGTCATCTTTTATATATTGTTGATCTCTTGCTCCCATTTTAAAGTAATTTGCAATTAAACAAGCACTTACATTTGGATTTTTTTGTTTTCTTATTATTTTATTTGAATGTCTTACTAATCTTCCTATTGCCTTATCTGACAAATAGTATTTGTCTTCAACATCATCTTCTAATAAATCTTTTAGTCTTATTTTCAAAAATTGTTTATCTGGAAAATTAAAAGAGCATTTATCAATATCTTTTCTAATAGATATTACAAATACTCTTTCTCTATTTTGTGGAATACCATAATCTTTTGCATTTAATATTCGCCAATAATTATTATAACCTGCATCCTCTAAGTCTTTCAAAATCATAACAAATTTTTCTCTAAATCGTTTACTTGTTAGATTTTTTACATTTTCTATTATACTTACCTTTGGCATTACATCTTTTAAAATTCTATATCCTTCAAAATATAGTCCACTTCTAGTTTTATCTTTTTCAATTCCTTTTAAATTTCCAGCAATACTTATGTCTTGACAAGGAAAACCGCCATGTCATAAAGTCTACTTCTTTTAATTTGTCTGTTTGTATTTCCTTTACATCTCCTAGATTTTTATCTTCATTTTCATTATGTATTGCACAATAACTTTTTATTGCAAATTTATCAATTTCACTAAATCCAACTAACTCATAAGGAATATTCAAATTTCTTAGTGCTTTTTCAAATGCTCCTATTCCTGTAAATAAACTTAATAATCTTATCATTTGTATTTATCTCCTTTTTCTTATGTTTTTACTTATTCAACTTCTTCCTCTTCATCTATCAAACTGTTATCGTATAATTTTTTAAATCGCTGTAAAAAACTTTGTATTTCTTCTATATCAATGTAGTTTGGTTCAACATTTTCAGCATTTTTACCAAATAACATTTCTGCATTTTCAATTTCTGTTTGCTCATCATATTTGATAATAATTTCTCTATCTCCAAAATATTGTTTTAAATATTCAATTGTTTCTTTATCACTATTGAATTTTCCAAATGTATATACTTCATTATGGTATGGGCCAACATTTTTAGCATCTTTACCAAATAACATTTCTTCATTTAGTGCTATTGAATGTGTTGCTGAAAAAGAATTATAACCTGGTTCATAAATATATCCTTCTAATTTTACAACATCTTTACTACTCATTATGTATCTTTTACTTGTTCCACCATAGTTAATAGCACTATTTTCTAAATTTCTAAACAATTTTTTAAAATCAAGATCAACTATTTTCATTTTTTAAACCTCATTTCCCCAGCAATCCCAACCTTCTGCTGTTTGCCTTGCAAATAGTTCAATTCGTGGCAAATCTCCAACTAATTCAACTATTCTTTTTCTTACTATTGCTGGTTTTTTGCTATGTTCTTCTATATGTGTATCTACTATTTGTGCTACTTTATTTGAAACTCTTTTTATGTGTCCTTTAGTAGCAATTAAACATATTTCTGCATTTGCTCTAGTCCAATGACCTAGTCCAAAGAACCAACTATCACTTACTTTATTTCTTTTAACCCAAGTAAAACCACATGTTTTGTACTTAAATCCCCATTCTTGTAAAGTTTTAATCCCTTCTAATAGGCATGGAAAAGTAACCCACAAAAAAAGAACACAATCTTTTTCAGATATATTCTGAATTGTATTCTTCATTGCAACTATTTCTTCTATTTTCATTGTTTGATAATGATTATTTGCTGTACCATTACCATCTCGCCATGTTCTATAATGCCATGGTGGATCTGCATAAATAACATTGTATTTTTTATCTGTATTATATATATCAACTTTCATCTTTTGTACTCCTTTATATTTTTATTCTTTCGTAAATCTTTTGTCTAAATCAAAAACTGTCATTGTCGGTTTAAATGAGTATGGCGAATCTCTTTGCCATTGCAAAAGTTTTTCCCATAATTCTGGATATTCATTTTTAAGAATTTCAAGTGTTCCTATTCTTTGTTTAGGACAAAACCAACAACCTAATCTATCGTGTTTTTCATATAATGGATTTTCCAAATTTCTTTCTTTTAAAAATTCTAAGCAGTCCTTTTCTGTCATTCCCCACTTTTCTAACATTGAACACTCATTTTCTTTTAGCCTTTCTAATCTTTCTTTTTCATCTGCTGCTATTCCTATATAACTAATATATTTTTCTTTTCCTCTAAGATATTTTTTTAATATACTGACTTTTAGTCTATCATTACACCATGAACTTATAACGTGTGGAAATCCATATATAGTGCCTATGTTCTTTCCTCGCTTCTTTTGTGTATAAAAATAATCTTCAAATGATTTTTCTTGTGTAATTACTGTAATTTTCTTGTTGTATGTTTCTTGTATGTAATTATCTATTTTCTCTATGTATTCGTACATTTCTGGTAATTCTCCACCAATTGTCTTTGTTGCCATTACTTTACAAAATATAATTTCATCTACTTTCATATTTTCTTCTAACATCCTAATCAACATTGCTGTACTGTCTTTTCCACCACTAAAATTTACAATATGTTTTACATTAGTATCTATCATTTTTTTCTCCTTTTTAAGTGTTTTTCTTTTATTCCATTTCTTCTTCATCTTCTATTAAATTTTCGTATTCTTCTATTCCTTTTGGATCGTATTCTTTTAGTTTTTTCATATCAAACGCAACAAGGTCATATTCTCCCATATTATATTTGACAGTAGTTATTACTTCTTCTATAATTCCTTCTTTTATCAACTGTTGCTCTAATCCAGAATCTTTTGTTATAGAATTAATAAATCCTTCATCTTCATCAACAGAATAACCTGGCAAATTAATTGTTATATCTCCATAAGGTTCTTCTTCTGTATAAGCTAATAGTGCTAAATTCCCTGTATTTCTATATTGACTTACTTGTAAAAATAATTCATATTCTTTAAATTTTATTGTTTTTTTCTTTTCATCCATTTTATTTTTTCCTCCAATTTCTCAATATCTTTTTCTTGTTCTACTGTTAAATTTCTTAAAAAGTCTAATTCACTTTTGTTACTTACAAATTCTTTAATAAAATCTTGTATGTCGCTATATTTTTTTATTTTTATTTCTTCTTCCTGCATTGAAATAATGATAAATTCTTCATCATCCCATATAATTAAACATTCTATCCTTTCTCCAAATGTTTCATCTATAAAACTAAATTGTGCATACCTCATAACTATCTTTCCTCTCCTTCTTCATCTTCTTCTGATGATTTACTTTCATTTTTCTTGTTTTTAGGCATAAAAAAAGAAGGACCTTTGCCCTTTAATAATTGACCTTTTAAACTTTTATAATAATAATTAGTAAAACTTTGAATTTCCTTGTCTGTTTCTTTATATTCTGTTTCTCTTAATTTACATTCATCATATAGACTAATTATTTGTTCCCTATTCATTTTATATAACAAATAGCCAACATTTTCTTTTATTGCTAGTGCTAATGAATATGATATTACTTTTATTTTTTCTACATTTTCTGGTTTCATACAATTTATTATTTCTTCTGGATATATCATTTCATATTTTTCTAGCACATCTAATATTTGCATTTCTAAATTTTCAAATTCTTTTGGAATTTTTTCCTCTTTATTTATAATATAATTATAAAAACTATCTAACATATTAATATTTATAATATTATCTTTGCTCTTTTTGCATATAGGGTATGTACTATTTTGCACATAGGGGTATTGATTATTTTGCATATAGGGGTTATCTACAACATAGATTCTTCTTTCTATGATTTCCTTTTTGTCATTTCTTATTACTTCAATGTGTAAACTTCCTATTTCTGCTAAATGTGATATCCACCTTGATATTGTGCTTATACTAACTCCATATAATTCAGCAAAATATCTATTACTTGCAAAACAATAGCCTTCTTTATTACTTAGTGCTGTTATTTCTCCATACATTAGCCTTTCTGCAAATTTTAATTCTTTATTGTATCTTATATATGCTGGTATTACTGCATAATAACTACCTGAAAAAATATTTTCCATAACAGATTACTCCTTATTTTTATTTTCATCTTTATTAATTAATATACAAGCATATAAAAAAATTGATAGAGTTCCCCCTACCATCATACCTAAAATAAATTGCAACATTTTTTGTTCACACTCCTTTTTTCTATAAATAAAAAAGATAAAGTATTTCTACTCTATCTCTTGTGTAACAAGCACTTTATTTAATTATTTTTTTATTTTTATCGGTTACAGAAACATATCTCCGTCTACCCTATTATTTTTTGCATTATGTTAAGTTTGCTTTTTTTAGCAATTTTAACACTTTTTTTCGTGATTTTTTCTTTTTTGCATTTTGTCCAAAATTCGCTTGTATCAAAGGTTATATGTCTTTTCTTAAATTTAGCACCGTTACACATTCAACGTGGCTCGTAAAAGGAAACATATCCACACACTTCAAACTATTAATACAATATTCTTCTTCCAATTTAGCTAAATCACGCACTAATGTAGCAGGATTACAACTAATATAAATAACCTTTTTAGGTCTTAATCTCATAATATTATTAATACTAATATCATCTAACCCCTTTCTCGGAGGATCTACCAACACAATATCAGGAATTATCTTCTTATTATCAATCAAATCTGTTAGAACAACTTCAACATCGCCAGCAATAAATTCAGTATTATATACATTATTAATTTCAGCATTTTCTTTAGCCATAGCAATTGCTTCTTCAACAATTTCAATACCGTAAACCTTCTTAGCAAACTTAGACATAAACAAAGAAATAGTTCCAATGCCACAATAAAGATCAAAAACAACATCAGTATTTCTAATATTTGCACCAGTAACACCTAATTCATACAATTTCTGTGCTTGTACAGGATTTATCTGATAAAAAGAAAGTGGAGAAATTTTAAAAGTAAAATCGCCTAAAATATCTGTAATATAACCATTTCCATATAAATTAAAATTCTCAGTACCAAATATTACATTAGTATTTTTATTATTAATATTTTTAACAATTGATTTAACATTAGGAAACCTATTCACTACAGAACTTACAAGTTCTTTTTCTTTTGGAATTTCATTTCCATTAATAACAATAATGCACATCATTTCATTTGTCTTTTTGCCTATTTTAGTTACAATATGTCTTACCAAACCTTTTCTAGTATGTTCATCATATATACTAATATTATTTTCCACAATAAAATTAAAAACAAACTCTGCCATTTCTTCAGTATTTTTATCTTGTATCATACACTTATTAATAGGAATTATATCGTGTGTTCTATTTGCAAACACTCCCATTACCTTTTTACCTGATTTATCCTTACCTAAAGGATATTGAGCTTTATTTCTATAATGGTATGGATTTTCCATACCAATTATTTCTTGTACTTTTATTTTGTTTTTTAATGTCTTATTAACTAAGCTTTGTACTGTATTCTGCTTCATTTTTAATGTCTCGTCATATTCAATATGTCTTAAATTGCATCCTCCACATCTTTTATATGTAATACAATCACTTTCTTTTCTTTTTGATGACATTTTTATTATTTCTGTTATTTTTCCAAATGCATGTGAAGATAGTACTTTTACAATTATTATTTTTACTTTTTCTCCTTTTATTGCATTTGGTATAAACACAGTTATACCTTCTATTTTGGCAATTCCTTCTCCTTGATAGCCAGTATCAATTATATCCACTATATATTCTTGATTTTTCTCCAAATTCATATAATTCTCCCATACTAATTAAATTTTTAATTATATTTTTCCATTCATTAACTTATTTTATTAAATCTTAATTTTTATACAACTTTTAACATTATTTATACCATAAAATCTATATAAAGACAATTTTAAATTTCGACTTTTTTCAAGAGTAGGTTATAATATATGATTTTTGAAACACTTCATAAGAGACCAAACGAGCTATGCGAGTGCGATTGGAACAACCCACATATGAAATTTAATTTTGTAGGTTGCGACACACAAAGTGTAAAAAAATCATATATTATAACCTACTCTTGAAAAAAGTCGAAACTTAAAAAAGACAATTAAATTATTGATATTTAGCAATTAGCCAACTATTAGAAGTTATAATTCACAGATTATCCATATGTTGTAAGGCTCAAATGTTACTATTCACAGTTTAATTAGATAACCAAAACTTCTAACGCATAATTTATCTGTAATTCATTCGTTTCATATAGCTAACAAATCTTTCCAAAAAATGAATTAAAAATTTCTAGCTTGATTACTCTACATTCGTTTGATTTTCACATTTTTTATTAGAAG
>CARBKU010000036.1:5437-9057 GCA_948946035.1 uncultured Clostridia bacterium | reverse complement strand
ATGGTTTTGCCTTGAACATCCCTCATTTTATGGAATAAGAATTTCTAAATATTTTTCAGTTGCATTCGAATTTTCATCAATATTTATATAACAAGCATTTGAACCTCATAACATATAGATAAGCTATAAATTGTAACAGATGATTTAGGGGACGTAGGAAAAAATCATGACGATTTTTCCTCCATCCCCTAAATTATTTTTTAATCTTCTTCATAAGCTTTTGGCTCAATTAAATCTTTCATAGTAAGATTAATTCTATCTTGATCATCAATATCTGTTACTTTAACTGTAACTTTATCACCAACATGAAGTACATCTTCTATTTTATTTATTCTTTCTTTAGATATTTTGGAAATGTGTAGTAAACCTTCTTTACCTCCAAAGCCTAAATCCACAAAAGCTCCAAAATTCATTATTTTTGTTACTTCTCCATAGTAAATTCCTCCAACTTCAACTTCTCTTACTATGTCTTCTATCATCTCTAATGCTTGTTCAGCTTTTTGATTATCTGTTGAATAAATAAATACTTGTCCATCTTCTTCAATATCTATTTTTACACCTGTTTCATCAATAATTTTATTTATCATTTTTCCACCAGGTCCTATTACATCTTTTATTTTTTCTACTTTGATTTGTGTTGTAACTATTCTTGGTGCATACTCAGAAATTTCTTCTCTTGGTTTATTAATAACTGGCATCATAATATCATCTAAAATATGTTTTCTTGCTTTCGCAGTTTTTTCAAATGCCTCTTCAATTATTTCATATGTTAATCCATCACATTTTATATCTACTTGAATTGCTGTAATACCTTTTTCAGTTCCACCAACTTTAAAGTCCATATCTCCAAAAAAGTCTTCTAATCCTTGTATATCTACTAGCATTACATACTCTTCATCATTATCTGGGTTTGTTACTAATCCTGTTGATATTCCTGCAACTGGTCTTTTTATTGGAACACCTGCATCCATTAAACTTAAAGTGCTTCCACATATACTTGCTTGTGATGTTGAACCATTTGATGACAATACTTCTGATACTACTCTTATTGCATATGGAAATTCTTCTTTTGATGGCAATACTGGTACTAAAGCTTTTTCTGCTAATGCTCCATGCCCAATTTCTCTTCTTCCTGGACCTCTTGATGGTCTTGCTTCTCCTACTGAATAGCTTGGAAAATTATAATGGTGCATATATCTTTTTGATTCTTCTGTGTCTATTCCATCTAATACTTGTTCTTCACTTACCATACCTAATGTTGCAATTGACATTACTTGTGTTTGTCCTCTTGTAAATAATGCACTTCCATGTGTTCTTGGTAATAAGCCTACTTCACATGATAATGGTCTTATTTCATCTAAACTTCTTCCATCAACTCTTTTATGCTCATTAAATATCATTTCTCTTACACATTTTTTTTCTAATTTGTATATAGCTTCTCCAATGTCTGCTTTGTGTTCTTCATATGCTTCTTCTCCAAATTTTTCTGTGTAAGTTTCTTCTATTTTTGCTGTTAATTGGTCAATATTATTGTCTCTTGTTTCTTTATCTTCTTCTTGTACCTTTTCTTTCATTTCTTCTTTAAAGTTTTCTTCTATAAATTCATATATGTCATGGTCTACTTCAAATGATTTGTATTCAAATTTTGGCTTTCCAATTTCTTTTTGAATATCTGAAATGAATTTACATACTTTTTTTATTTCTTCATGTGCTGTTTTTATTGCTTCTAACATTAGTTCATTTGGTACTTCGTTTGCTCCTGCTTCTATCATTGTAATTTTATTTTCTGTTGCTGCTACTGTTAATGTTAAGTCACTTTTTTCTCTTTGTTCTTCTGTTGGGTTAATAATTATTTTTCCATCTATTAATCCTACATTTACAGCTGCTGTTGGTCCGGTTAAATGGTATGTCTGATATTGCCAAAGCTGCTGCTGCTCCTATCATTGCTGCTACTTCTGGTGAATTATCTTGTTCAACACAAAGTACTGTTGCTACAACTACAACATCATTTCTAAAATCTTTTGGAAATAATGGTCTTAGTGGTCTATCTATTGCTCTTGATGTTAAAATTGCTTTGTCACTTGGTTTTCCTTCTCTTTTTAAAAATCCTCCTGGTATTTTTCCTACTGAATATAGCTTTTCTTCAAAATCTACTGATAATGGGAAAAAGTCTATTCCTTCTCTTGGCTCTTTTGATGCTGTTACATTAACTAATACACATGTGTCTCCATAACGTACTAGTACACTTCCGATTTGCAAGTCCAGCCATTTTTCCTGTTTCTATAACAAGTTTTCTATTTGCTAATTCTGTTTCATAAGTTTTAAACATAAAAATTCTTCCTTTCTTAATTAATCTAAATTTGCACCTAAATAATTTTTATTGATATGTTAATTAAGGATAAGTTTTTTCTTGTTTAAGCAAGTTTAGATTGTAACCTCTATAATGTATTTATTGTTTTCATTATTTTTGTAATTCATTCTTTTTTATAAATGCATTATACAAGCTACTGACCTAATTCTTGCTTTTTCCTATACAAGAAATAAAGAACAAGTCTCGCATAAGCGAGATTTGTCCCCTTATTTATTTTCTTAATCCTAATTTTTCAACAATTTCTCTATATCTGTTTATGTCTTTTTTTGCTAAGTAGTTTAATAGGTTTCTTCTTTTTCCTACCATTTTTAAAAGACCTCTTCTTGAATGATTGTCTTTTTTGTGTATTTTTAAATGTTCTGTTAATTCATTAATTCTTTGTGTTAAAAGAGCTACTTGTACTTCTGGTGACCCTGTGTCATTTTCCTCTCTTTTATAATTATTAATGATTTCTTGTTTTGTTTCCTTTGTCATTTTTTTCTCCTTTCTCAAGGCACATTTGGTTTGAAAAATTTTTTGTATTTTTCTAACCTTACACCTTATTTTCTTATTTTTCCTTTAACTGAGCTTAAAGTTTAGGTGCTTTCTTTTAGCTAAGTAAAAGGTATGTCTTTTTTGACATACCTATTTTACTATATTTTGGAATAAATTTCAAGTGTTTTTGTATAATATATAGGATAATATTAAATTTCTCTTTCATATTTACAATAATTTTGTTTCATCTTCTGCATCTTTCAATTTAAATTCCAATTTTTCAAATAAATTTTGTGAACTTTTATTACCTTTTAATATTAATGCTCTCATTTTCTTTATATTAATTTCTTTTTCTTTTAAGCTTTCTAATAATTCTATGAATGCTTCTTTTGCATATCCTTTTCCTCTGTATTTTGAATTTATCATTACTTCAATTTCAGCCATATCTCCTTGTATTATAGCAGATATCTCTCCAATCACTCGTTTATATTCTGTACTTTCAATTGCATATATTAACTTGTTATTATTCAATTCAATTTTTCTTTTTAATATCGCTTTTGCAATATTAATATTACTACACTCCATAAATGGCATAAATCTTTTTACATCTTCATCATTTATTAATTCATAATAATCCTGTAAATCTTCTTCTGTATATTTTCTTAAATTTACTCTTTGCACAGTATTTCTCCTTTTAATTATTATTTTCTATATCTGTCAACAAATATTTACCTTCATATCCTTTTGTATATATACCTATATCTTTATTTTAACA
>CARBKU010000036.1:1380-5427 GCA_948946035.1 uncultured Clostridia bacterium | reverse complement strand
TTTTTTTAATAAATTATTCAAAATTAAGGTTTCAATTGTTATTACACTATATATTCAATTCTATTGTTTGGAAAATACTTTTTCATTTGTTCTCTTAAAAATATTTCTCCATCTTCTCTTAACTCTTTTTTGTACCAGTATTTTCCTCTACCTCTACCTGTCATATTTTCTTTATTATATAAATTTATTGCATTTGGAAAAGCTTCTTCGTTAATTTTGGTGTGTACAAAACTATATGTCATAAAAATAATTTCAAAAAATACATCCTTTTTAACTTTTTCGGATAATCCTTCGCTTAACTGTTGTATTAATTCTGAATATAGTTGCTTCCAATTTTCTACCATAATTACTGGTGCTATTAGAATTCCTATTTTATAACCTGCATCTTTTAATTTGTTTATTGCTTCTATTCTTCCTTTTAACCTAGAAGTTCCAAATTCTACTTTATTTATTATTTCTTCTGGATTTACACTCATTCTAATTATTACTTTTCCTTGATGTTCTAATGGTAATATAGGGTCTACCATATCAAATTTTGTAGGAAGTGTTAAAAGTCCTTTATTAGTGTTTTTAAAATTTTCTATTGTCCATACTAAGTTTCCTGTAATTGAGTTTTCTAATATTAAATCACTATTACTCCCTATTTCAAATGTCAATTCTTTTTCTGATTGTTTTGCTGTTTTTATGATTTTTTCTAACATTTTTTCTCTATTTACAAATAGTCTTAGATATGCACATTTGTTATAATTGCATACTAAGTAGCAATACATACATGCCGCTGTGCATCCTGATGATGTATATGGTACTAAATAGTCTGATGTTTTATGATTTTCTACAAATTTGTGTGTTTTTCTAACTCCTATTATTAGGTTCCTTTTCATTTCTGCAAATTCACTGTTTTGCTTTTTTCTCATTTCTTCTATATTGTTGTGATTTTCTATTTCTATTTTTGGTATTTCTTTGTATTTTTCCATTAGCTCTTTTCCTAGTTGATACTCTAAAATTTCTTTCTCATAATAAATTGCTTTTGGTTTAAACATTGTTATTTCCTCCATTAACAATATTCTAACCAACTTTTTATTTTATTATAATTTTTTATTTAAAAATGAGGAAACTCATATGCTTGCTATTAGCAAACATATGAGTAGAATATTTACTCATTGAAATCATTATGAAAATAATGATTTCCAATTTTAACATTTTCAATACCCTCCCGTATCTTTAATTGATATGGATTTTCTATTAACTCTGGTTGATAAAAATAGCGAGCACCATTTGCAAATTTTGCTTTGGTTGGGTCATTGCCCTTTAGAGCCTCCTCAACTGCTTTTTCACAGTCTGGATACTCCTCTAACATCTCATCTGTAATGTTAGATATATCTGCAAACTGATATGGCGCAGTTATTATTTCTTTAATAGATATATTGCCATTATTATAAATATATCTATTAATTATTACCGCTGCCACAGCCACTTGCCCTTCAAAGCATTCGCCACGAGCCTCTGCATATACAACTTTTACCATTAATACTTTCTCTTCTTCTGTAACTACTATTAAAGTTGCTTCTATCGTTGGTACTGATGTTATCTCTGGATTTTGTGTTGCTTTTGGTGTAGGAATTGCTTTAGAAGCTTTCTTTTTCCTAGCTTTTTTCTTTGTTGGTGCAGGAGTTACTTTAATAACTCTTTTGCTTGTCGTTTGTGTGTAAGTTGGTAACTCTTTTGCTTTCACAAACATTGCCTCTTGTTCTACTGCTGGTTCAAAAGTTGGCCCCTCCTGTTGCTTTTGTAGTTTTTCTTTGTCTTTTTGCCCTATTGTCATAATAATAGCAAAACAAACAATGAAAGCAACTATCAAAAAACAAATAACTTTTCTCATGTTTCTTTTTATCTTTCGTTTTGTTTTTTTCTTAAAGCAATATTTCAGCCTTGGGCAACTATCACAGGTTGTCCGTCCAAATTTTTCACCTGGACAATTTTTAAAAAGTTTTTCATTCATATTTTATTCCTCCTTCTCAGCCCTATAGAGCCAATACTATATACTATATATCATTTACATAATTATATTTTACCACATTTTTACATCTATTTCAAATTAACAGCATCTAAAGTATTAAATCATGCAAAAGTCATGACATTATGAACTTTAAAACGTATTTATTTTACCTCAAAAAAGAATGCACTTAATATGCATTCTCTCCCTTATATTTTCTCATAAACAATATATTCATAATCCAAATTATTTTCTTCATCCTTAAGTCCTTTTTCTCTTGAAATCTCTTTCCATTTTTCTTCATCAATTTTTGGAAAAAAACTATCTCCTTCAAAATCTTTATTAATTTGTGTCACATACATCTTTTCAACATATGGCATCAAAAAATTGTAAATTGTTGCTCCACCAATAACAAAACATTCATCTTTAGTTTCCATATATTCTTGAATTTGCAATAAAGAATGAACAATTTCCACATTCTCATCATTAACTTTAAAATCAGGATTTTGTGTAAACACGATATTTTTCCTGTTAGATAAAGCATTATCTAATGACTCAAACGTCTTCCTACCCATAATAACTGGATGTCCTTCTGTTATTTCCTTAAATCTTTTTAAATCAGCTGGCAAATTCCATACTAAATGATTATCTTTTCCTATAATATTATTTTTTGCTTTTGCTACTATAATACTTAACATTTCTATTTTCTCCTTCTAAATTCCCTATTACTTCTATTGTTATATTTAAATTTCTTTTTCCTATTACTAAAAATAGTCTGTTTTACTTTTTCCATAAAAATCTGTTCCATTGCTTAAAATAATGTAAAAATATTATTATAAACTCCTAAAATTCTTCTATTAACAATTTAGCATAATAATCAGGATTAAAATCTTCATCATATGGTATTTCACCAAAGATATCTGGCATTTGTTCTTTGAAATATTTTAGTAATGGTATCATAACTTGTCTAATAGATGGATGAACATGGTCATTTGCTCTTAGGCTAAGTATATGTTTCCATTCTCTTATATTAGCTGTCATTGTATATTCTGCTGCAGCTGAATGTGGTAATAATTCTCTACACATATCTGTTGTAGCTCCTAGTTCTTTCATTTTTATATAATTTTCTTCTATTCTTTGCATTGTATCTTTCCAAAGTTCATACAATTCTTTATCTTCTATATATATTGGATTCATAAAAGCAATTTCATTACCAAATTTGTCTTTATCATAACTACAATATCTAGTTGATTCGACTGAAAAACTAGCAAATCTATGTCTTGTTAAATCTTTATATGAACCAATATCATCATAAATTCTTACTGTTACCTTTTCGTGTTCTAATACTGATTCATGACCTCTTGTAATACAATTTTTTATTAAATTTTTATAACTATCTTCTGTTATTTTTCCTTCTGAACGATAACATGTTCTACATGCTCTTTCTATTCTTTGCATTATTTGTTTTCCATCAATTTTTTCTACTTTTATCCATGGTTCTACAATTCTCATTTTATTACCTCCATTTTTCCATTTACTATATCAAATAATTAAATTTTTTACAATATTTTTTATGCTTTAAGTTTCATTTTTTTTATCAATTGTTACAATCAATTTGCATGGAAACTTTTGGGAGAACTGATAAAATTTATAAGTTATATCTACTCGCTCCTAAATGATAGCATTTATATATTCCATTGTGGTACATATTCTTCCTCATGTTCTCCTAACTCTTGTATATATCCATTTTCAATACTAAGTTTTTCTACAAAATTTTCTATTTCACTCCACTCTTCTTGTGTCAATTTTCGATTTAGCTCTTTATTATCTTTAGCCTTATACGAAGGAAAATATTGAGCCATTACGCTAATATAAATATCTTCTGGCAAATTTTCTTTAATCCATGCCAAAACCTTTTTACTATTTTCTGTATAATTTGGCAAAACTAAATGTCTTATAATAACTCCTTTTTCTATAATACCATTTTCATTTATATGTGGAGTTCCAACTTGTCTAACCATTTCCTTTATTGCACTAGTTGCAATTTCAAAATA
>CARBKU010000036.1:0-1370 GCA_948946035.1 uncultured Clostridia bacterium | reverse complement strand
ATTAGAATACATTTTTCCTAATTCATTTTCTGCATATTTTAAATCTGGTAAATATACATCAATATACCCTTCTAACATTTTTAGTGTTTCAATATTTTCATAAGCATTAGTATTATAAATTATAGGAATCTTAAGACCTTTACTTTTTGCTATAGATATTGCTTTTATAATTTGTGGAACATAACTAGTGGGTGTTACTAAGTTAATATTTTCGACATTTTTCTGCTGTTGTATCAAAAAAATTTTGCTCAATTCTTCTATTGTAATTTCTTTTCCTTTTCCTAACTGACTAATTTCATAATTTTGACAATAAATACAGTTTAAATTGCAGTTAGAAAAAAATATTGTTCCAGAACCTTTTTTTCCACTTATACATGGTTCTTCAAAATCATGTGTTGAATATAATGCAATTTTAACTTTATTAGTAGCTTTACATCTTCCTGTATTGTTGTTATTTCTATTAATGTTACATTTATGTGGGCATAAGTTGCATTTTTCTAATTCTTCTACCTTTTGCGTTTGACTTAACATTTTAATCCCCATTTAATTTATATTTTCAACCTTAGGTATATTTTAATTATTTATTTGTTCTATTTTTTGTACAATTATATCTTTTTGGCTTAAGTATACTCTCTTCTTTGTAAATTTATCTAAATTATTTTTTACTATTTCTTTTATTTCTGCTTCTGTTTTGTCATTACTAACTTTGTCTATTTCTTCTTCATCTATATTTTTTATAATTATATTTCCTTCTACAGAATAATCTTCTAAGTATTCTACAACTTCTATAATATATTGATTATTTTTCTTCTCGATAGTATTCAATAAAAAAGTATCTTCTTTTAAATCTAAATCAACTTCAGTTGCTATATACATATTGATGTCCTGATTATATACAAATTCTGATGTTCCTTCTTTTGGAAACTGTTTTTTAAAGTCTTGTCCAAACAATTCTTCCGCTTTTTTTTGTATTTGTTCATATGACATTTCATATTCTTCTGAATTTTTCTTAACTGCTTCCCAAACCCACATATCATCTGCATTATTAATATTATCAAATGCTGGTAATGATTGATTTGTAACTTCTTTCCATGTATATATTTTTGAAATGTATTTTTCTATATTTTCAATTTCTTCTACTGTAATATTTTTATCATTAGTTATGTTTTTATATATTACCATTCCTAAGAAAATTGCTATTAAAATACCTATAATGACAAATAATTTCTTCATTGCTATTCCCCCATTTTATCATTTGCTACAATCTTTTTAATTATTTTATCACAATAAAAAAAAATTGCAATTATTTTATGGATTTAAGTTTCGACTTTTTTCAAGAGCAGGTTATAATATATGATTTTTTTACACTT
>CARBKU010000035.1 GCA_948946035.1 uncultured Clostridia bacterium | reverse complement strand
CGCTCTTCCGATCTCTTCATACATCTTTATTGCACTTACATTTTCTTCATTTACTGTTAAATATATATCTGTGCAATCATTTTCTTTTCCATATTGTTTTATATGTTTTAATAACTGTGTTCCTATTCCTTTTCCTCTAGTTTTTTCATCTACACATATTGCTTCGATTTGTAGTTGTTTTCTATATCTCATACTAGGATTATTTTTTTCTTTAATATTAAAAATAATATATCCTACAATTTCATCTTGTATCTTTGCTACAAATATTTGTTTAACTTGTATCATTTCTTCAAAACATTCTTTACTAATTACTTCATCTACACTTAAAAATAAATCTGGTCTCCAATTTACATGTAGTTCATGAACTTGTTTTGCTAATTCATTTACTTTTTTAAAATCTTTTATCTTTGGTATCTCTATTGTTATTTGCATTATTTTTCACTCCTTATAAATTAAATTTTTCTTTTATCATTTTTGCTACATCAATAGCTGATACATTTGTATTTTTAATTTTTAAATAATTCTTAAAAATTCTTTCACCTTCTCCTGGTTCAGAGTTTAATTTGTGTTTCTCCATAGATTTTAATAACTCATTTTCGCTCCATTCTAAATCTCTCTTAGATGCTTTATGTTCTAATCTATTAGCTGTTTTATTTCTTTTTAATCTTTCTTCTAATGTTGTTTCTAATTCAACTACATAAGATTCTTCAAATAAATTCATCCATCTATCAGTTTCTGTTTTTTCTTCTTCTAAGTCTTTTCCGAAATCAAAACATCCTGTAAATATTATTCCTTTTTCATTACTCTTTGCAAACTCTTTAAATACTTCATATCTTATAAGTTGATTCATTCTTTGATATGCTTTTTTATCATAATCAAATATTAATCTAACCATTTCTATCGTCATATGATTGTAAAATAATTTATATCCTGCTAATTTTGCTAATTCTTGACCTACTGTCATTTTCCCAACTGCTTGTGGTCCAATTATTAATACGAATTTTGGCATTTTAATCATCTCCTTTAATTTATAAATCTATCCAATATCTCTGTATAACACCAGATTTTGAAAGATTGACTTCATCTATAACTTCATTTTCTAATATACCACCATTAGCCTTAATTGTTTTATATGAACCTATATTATCTTTATCGCAAGTTACTAAAATTCTATTTAATCCATATCCTTTACAATACTCTAATACTAACTTTAACATCTCTTTCGCATATCCTTTTCTTCTTTCTTCTGGTAAAACACTATATCCAATATTTCCGCCATAGTTTAGAAGAAATTCTGATAATCTATGTCTAAAATCAATTATACCAACTAATTTATTATCAGAACTTCTAATAGCTAAATATACTGTTGATGGAGTATATTCCTTTCCATATTTCTTAGATAATCTATTATCAAAATCTATCCATTCTTCATAAGTTTCACATTCTTCTAATCCTGAGCAACCATCAAAAGATTCATTATTTTCTAAAAACACTTTTCTATAATTCATTACTTGTTCTTTATATTCCATAGTTGGATTTATCAATTCTAAAATACTCTTATTTCCTTTTTTTATACTCATATTTATCACTTCCTATTTTTCAATTCTTTTTATCATACCATGTCCTGTATAATCAAATGGAATTTTCCTAAATCCACATTTTTCGTAAAATTCTTCTTTACCACTTATAGATATTAAATTTATACTACATTTTTGCCCTTTTTTTGTTTTATTTTCAACTTCTTTTACTATCTCATCAATAAGTTTTCTTCCTATACCATTTTTCTGATATTCTGGATCAACTAATACATCAACTATTAAATAATATATTCCATCTCCTATTGCTCTTGCCATTCCAACAGTTTTATTTTTAAAAGTCGCTTTCTTTACAATTGTACTTTTTATTATTGCATTTTGTACTACATCTATATCTTTTGTATCCCAACCAATTTTATTTCTTAAGTTGTTATATTCATTCACATTTAAATTATTTTCTATTCTAATTTCCATATTTATTTTTCTCCTCCTATCAAAAAAAGCCTCACAAAAGAATCTTTTAAGACTCCTTTGCAAGACTTTATATATCTTACTTTATAAGTGTAAGTAGTTAATATATTTTCACTACTCTTTACCGCTCAAACATTACTATTCTAGGTAAACTCTTAAATATAATTTATATTTTAACATTTTATTTTAGATTTGTCAATTTCAAAATTTGCATAATTTTCCATTATTTTGTTTCATCATCTTCTTTTTTTACATAATTATCTAAATTTAATTCTTTCTTAAACTCTTCTTCTGTGGGTAGATATAACTTATATTTTGAAGCAAATATTTGATTATTATCTTCTGGTAAAGTATATTTTACAACTTGGTCACTTTTATCTGCACAAAGTACAATTCCTATTGGTGGATTATCTCCTTCATTCATCATTTCTCTAGTATAGTAATTCACATACATTTGCATTTGTCCTAAATCTTGATGTGTTAAATCTCCTAATTTCAAATCTATTATTACAAAACATTTTAATATATAGTTGTAAAATACTAAATCAATAAAGAAATGTCTGCCATCAAAAGTTATTTTTTGTTGTCTTGCCACAAATGAAAAACCTCTTCCTAGTTCTAGTAAAAATTTTTGTAAATGGTCTATTATTGCTTGTTCTAAATCTTTTTCATAAAAGCTTGTATTTCCTTCTAATCCTAAAAATTCTAATACATAAGGATCTCTTATAATATTTTTAGGTTCTACTTTCTCTGGTAATCCGATTTCATTAGCAACACTTTCTTTATCTTGGCTTGCTAACAATCTTTCATAATAAAATGTTCCTATTTGTCTTTTTAATTGTCTTACACTCCAATTTGCTTTTACACTTTCAATAGCATAAAACTCTCTTGTTTTATCATCATCAATTCTCATTAATAAGTTATAATGTGACCAACTCAATTCGCTAGACAGTGTCTGGCGAATTGGAAAAGTACGATAAAATTGTCTCATATTCTTTAAATTTGCAACTGTAAAACCTCTTCCAAATTCTTTCGTTAATTGTCTTGATAAATATTGTAATAACTTTTTGCCATATTCTGCTCTGTCATTTTCTCCACATGCTTTATGAATTTCTTGTCCTATCTCCCAATATGCTTGTACCATTGCTGAATTGACGGCAGTATATACTTTTGATTGTGCTGTTAATACACTATTTCTAATTATTTTATATGATTCTTCTGGTTGTATTGTCATTTGTTTATCACTCATAAATTACCTCCTTTTTATATTCAATTCATTTTATTATTTATTCAAAATGGCATATTTTACCATATTCTTGCAATGAATATTTTAATATTTCGTATATAGGTTCTTGTAATTTATATAGATGAGTATCATATCTTTGCATTTTTACTTTTTCATTTGTATTATATATAACAACTTCTTCCTCTTTTAAAATCTTCTTTTCAGTTTTTATCACAAAATTACTACTATATAGCCCATCAAAAAATGTTCCACCTTTTGAAATAGGTTCGTTATTTGTATTTAAAAAGTTCATAATATCTTTTCTATCATTTTCAGAAAATCCATCGATGGTTGTCCATAATAATTCTAATGCTTCTTTATTACTTTCTTTATTAGATTTTTCTTTATATATATTATAACTAATCTTGTCCCTAATTTTTCCAAATATTAAAATAATACAATGTAAAACAATAATCCATATAGCAAATGATACTCCTATTGCCCAATAAATACTTGATTCATTAAAAGGTAATTTTTCTATCAATGATTTTGGTATAATAGTAACTGTGAATATGCTTAACACAAAAGCAATCAAACTTTTCAATCCATATCTTTCAATTAATGCTTTTATAAAGTCAAAAAATGCACTCATTTTCTTTCTCCTATTCTTATTTTAGATAACTATATTTTTTACATACTATTTTATAAATTTCTCTAGCACCATTACTTAATTCATTTTCATCTACTTCACCTATTTTATATCTTTCATACCCTAAGCACTTATTCGGTTCGGCTATTTTTAATTCTCCTTCTTTTAAACTTCCTTTGTACACAATATATATCCAAGTTTGCTCTTTATTATATCTATCATCAAATGTGGTTGCATAGGTTGATGTAATAAATTCATCTATTTCTATATTCGCTTCTGTTCCAACTTCTTCTATAATTTCTCTATTTAATGCATCTTTAAAATCAGTATCACTTTCTTTAACTCTTCCACCTATTGTTTCTAATTTTAGTCTTTCATCTCTACAACCTAGTCCTCTTCTTTGAAAAATTATTTTATTATCTTTATCAAAAGCATATACAATAACTGCTACTTCATAATCTTTTGATATATCATTATTATTTTTTAAAACTTCTTTCAATTCTTCCATATCTTTTACTTCTTGTGTAAATAATTCCATCTTATTCCTCCATTTTCTTCATTGTATTTTTAAGTTTTCCTAATGATTTTGACATTGATATTACATCATTGTCTATCTTTATCAACTCATTATCAATAACTACATAATTTGCAATGTTTATATTTGTTAAATTCATCATTTTTTCAAGTTCATTCCTTATATAATGGACTTGTACACAATGTGGTGATTTATCAACAGTAGCAAATATTATATTTTTTACTTTCTCTGTTCTTAACATTCCTCCTATTTTAGTTATAGCCATATTAATATGTGTTTCTTCTAAACATAATTCATATATGTTTTCTGATAATCTCTTTACTTTTTCATAACCTTGAGGTTGCATATTTTTTAAACAGCTTCCTACTATGACAATTGTTTCTTCTACATCATATATATTACTTCTCATTAAATTTTTCATACTAATTCTCCATTCATTAATTCTTGCTTATTATTTGTTGCTATTTTATCATAAAAAGTCAAAAAAAGAAAGTGCTTTTCCAAACACTTCCAATTAAGTTTTATCTCCAAACATTCATATTTTCTATAATCAAATTATACCGCTCCGCACACCATATCAACCTCTATCGTTACCTTAATTTTATTATTTTCTACTCTTTTAACCTTATTTTTATCTTTTCTCTCAAAACTAATAAAATCTTCAAAAGCAGTAAACTCAACTATTGTATCGAATCTTTCAAATATAGCACCGAGCAACATTCCACATGTGGCACAGGACAGCTTTAAACATATCAACGTACCACACTTTTGTATCTAAAACTAGCACGAATAGATATATCATTCGCATACCATATTGCTTTATGGTGCTATGTTTATATTTGAATCTATATCTGAATATATTTTTACCTTAATACTATCTTTTATTTCTTTACTTCGATTATTATTCTCATCAATATTAAAAACAAAATATTGAACTTTACAATCTAACTCTGCAATTAATATTTTTATATCATTTAGTTGTTCATCATCTTGGACTTTATCAGAATTTAATATAAAATTTAAAACAAATGGATTTTTTTGTTCTCCATCAATTTCTCCTACAATTACCTTTTTTATCATACATCTATATGCATCTTCATCAAAATAGTTAATTATATTTTGTTTTAATTTTAGATTATTTTTCATATTAGAAACTCTGTCTTTTATTCTTTCTTCTACTTTTGATATTCCAATACTTTTTGCCATTTTTTTATTAATGTCAGTCAATTTCTTTTCTAATTCTGTCTTTTTACTGATATATTCATCTTCTGTTATCGCTTCATTAAGGCTCATATCTAATAATTTTTTTATTTGACTTTGCAAACTTTTTTCCTTTTCTTTTAGTATTTGCAAAGTTTCTAAAGTATTGTTTTTCTTAATTGCCTTTTCAACCTTTTTAAAAAATTCATTAACTATTTCTTGATTATTTGCTAACAACATTTTGTGAACTTCTATAAAGGCTTGTTCTAAAACATATTGTGGGATAACTCTACTATGAGAACATTCCTTTTTTCCTTTTTTTATTGCTGAAATACATTGCCAACCAATTTTATCTTTTCCCCATTTTTTTCTTGAAACAACCTTTCCACAAAAAGCAAATTCCATTGTATTGCTAAAAGAATATTTTGTATTATAATATCCTTCTTTAATTCCCGGATTATTGTTTGTTTCTTTTCTTGTTTTCATTATTTCTTGTACTTTATTCCATATTTCTTCTGTTATGATTGACTCATGATGTCCTTGCATATAATATTTGTCTTGCTCTCCCATATTAGTTTTTCTTTTATGAGAAATTGGATCTACTGTATAGGTTAATCCTTGTAAAACATCTCCTTTGTATTTTACATTTTTTAAAATTTTCCTAACACTTGATTCACTCCAAACCACGTTTCCCTGTTTAGTTGTGTAGCCTTTTTCTGTTAATTCTTTTGCTATAGCAGTTGCTCCGATAACCTTGTATGTATCTATCATATATATATTGAACAGTTTTCTTTTCTTCTTCATTTATTGACAAACTTTTTGTGGTAGGATCATAATCATAGCCTAAACAACCATTAAATCCAATTAGTTCCCCTCTTTCCATTTTAGCTTTAAATCCTAATTTTACATGGTTAGATATATTTTCACTTTCTTGCTGAGCAACTGAACTTAAAATTGTCAAAACAAACTCACTAGACATCTCCAATGTATTAATGTTTTCTTCTACAAAATATACTGCTATATTTTTTTCTTTTAGTAATCTAACATATTTTAAAGTATCTACTGTATTTCTAGCAAATCTTGATATAGATTTTGTAATAATCATATCAAATTTTCCTGCAAGAGCATCATTTATCATTCTCATAAAATCACTTCTCTTATAGTCTAATGTTCCACTTATAGCCTCATCTGCATACATGTCTACATAAATCCATTCTGAATTTTCTTTAATTTTTGATTTAAAAAATGCTAATTGTGATTGATAACTATGTTTTTGATCCTGATCATCTGTACTTACTCTTGCATAAGCTGTTACTCTTAATAACTTATTATTAAGAACACCTCCATTTCTTCTATCGACTCTTCCTTCAATTTTTTTTATAATTTGCACATTAGCAACCATATGTATTACCTCCATATAGTGCTTGCTACATCATATATTTTACAACTTTTAAATATTTTTATCAACGTTTGTACCAAATCTTATATATATTTTTTTATTTCACAATATTCTTGATCTGAAATTAGATTTTTCTTATATAAATAATTTAATAAATATAATTCTGTACTTATTTTTATAATTTCTTTCATTTTATACATAATCCCTTCTTAAAATAAATTTTCAATTATAATAATCAATTTTTTATATGATTGCATCAAGCTCTTATATATTTCTTAAAAATAAAAATCTTTCGTTCTTATATTTTTTAATCCCAAAAGACTTTTATTTTTTATCTATTCATTTTTATACTTCATTGTTTCTTCATAAGTTTTTTTAAGAATTATTGTATTGTTTCTTCATCTTCTTCCTGTTGTTCCTTTTTCCCTACTCTTGAATACATTGCAACACATGGTGTTCTATTATTTTTTTCATAATCCATATATTCTGGATATCGTATTTTAATTCCTTCCCAAAAATATGGTGCATAAGAACAACAAAATACTTCACTTGGTGCATAATGACTTGATATTTTTTCATTTTCCAAATCTTCTTCACTGTCAAATACAAGACTGTGATTCCATAAATTTAATGCCATTCTTGTTACTTTTAATGATGTTGATGTTTGCCACCCTTTTTGAATAGAATCAAGATTAACTTCTCCTTTTTCTAAGTTAAATATTTCGCCAAAATGTTCTCTTGTAGTTTCACAAATGCTTAATGTATATATTAATGACTTATAATATACATCTGCTTTTCCATTTTCTTTTGCTTCTTCGTATTTTTTCAAAAAGAATTTTTTGTGTTCATTATCTATAAATTCCATAAGATTTATTTTTCCTCTCTACTTTTTAATTTTTCTGCATATTCAATAACCTCTTCTTTTTTATGTACTTTTTCCAATGGATCTAAAAACATATCCAAAGTTTTTAAATTTATATTATTTCTATTAGCTGAATTTAATAAATTGTGTAATGCTATTAAAGCAAATGCTTTTACTTGTTTATAATTGTATAAAACTCCCATTTTCACACCTCCACTTTTATATATTTAGGTACATCATAACTTCTTCCTAATTCTTTCTTAAATTCAAATCTTTTTCGTTTTTCATTGTAATCAAATGCACTTTTGTTCCAATTTCTATATGCCATGTTATTCATTCTTTTGCCTTTTGAAAGTTCTTGACTTGCCTGTTCGTGCATTTTTTTCAAAATTAAATCATCTACACTATTCTTAAATTTTTTAACTTCTCTTTGCTTTTTTATTATCTTTATTGTATTTTCTTTATGTTTTAATTTGTTCTGTTCTTTTCTATGTATTTTTTCTGCTTGGTATCTTTCATCTTTTTGCAAAACTTGTGTTACTGCACTTTTGGAAATATTTAATTGTTTTGCAATTTCTACTGGTTTTGATTTATCTATAAAATACATTTGTATTATTGTTTCTTTGTTACTTTTCATTTGTACCTCTCTTTCCTACTTAACTTTTTGCTAACAGTTTAAGGAATTGGCAAACCTAATGAGCTTTTTCTTCTCATTTTGTTTTTATGTTTTTCTAGCTTTTGAATTTTCTTTTTAAATCCAATAACTCTTTTTCTAACTTGCCATTTTCTCTTTTTTTCTTTTAAATAGCATTTTATTTCGTTACAAATCATTTTCTCACGCTCCTTTCATCTATTAAGAACGGATTGAAAATTAGAGAGTGGGACAAATTTGTAAAATTTCTTTAAAATTTTTCTCTATTTTGTGTTAAGGTTACATATATTTTTAAAATTATCTCCTGTCTTAAATCTTCATCTACTGGACCATTACTATATAATTTGCTGTATTTATTGATTAAGTTTTCATATTTATCAATAATGTATAAAACTTCTTCATCAGTTAAATTGTAATTGTTAAACATTTAAAATCCCTCTTTTCTTACATTCATTTTTTAATTTTTCTATTGCTCTATGTCTTTTCTTATTAGCTGCTGATCTTGTCATAAATAAGATTTTTCCTATTTGTTCATCACTTTTGTTTTCTATGTAATACAAAGAAAGCACTAACTTCTCATTATAAGTCAGTGCTTTTGCAAATTTAGACAAACTTTCATCACTAAAAATATTTTCAAACTTGTCAGCTTGAAATTCTTTGTCTAATTTATTTTCTA
>CARBKU010000034.1:3760-9256 GCA_948946035.1 uncultured Clostridia bacterium | reverse complement strand
CCATAATAAAATTTTATTAAACTGTCTTCATATTTTTTAAAATTTTCTGTAGTAAAATTATTTTTTAATTCTATTCCAATATCAAAAACATCTATAAAATCACTTAATGTAGAGTTTTTTATTTCCTTTCCTATGTTTTGGAGGTTATTTCCATCTAATACTGGAGTTCCATCTGATAGCATTTGCTCTAAAATTTCATCTTCGTTTAAACTTTTATAGATTTTGCTATTATATTTATTAGTATTATATTTAATTCCCTGTTTTTCTAATTCGTTGAATAGAACATCTGGTGTTAAGCCATGAGTATATATTGTACCATCTTTTGTTATTATTATATAATCTGTAGAAGATTTTATTAATTTTAGATTTTCTACTTTATAATTGGTGTTATTTTCTTTATTGTACTTTTCTAAATATCTTTTTTTCATGTCGTTTAAAATATCTTCTGATGTTTTAATATTATCTTCTATATCCTGTTGTAATTTTTCTTCTTTAGAAAGTTCTTTTGTTTTTTCTATAGGTTTTAGAGTTGCTTTTGTTTTATATCCTGCACTACTTTTTTCGTCTTTACATCCTGTCATTGATGCCATAATTCCTAATGATAGCCCTGCTGTAATAAATATTTTTCTTACTTTTTGTGCATTAATTCCTTTTATTTTTAATTTGCCCCCCATATTTTTATCTCCTTTTATACATATAATCCTCTTTTATTATACAACATTTTGCCAAAAAGTACAATTTGTATAGGGAGCTTACTTAAAATTTTAATTATTTATTATTTTTGCTACTATTCTATAAATAAGTTTTTCAAAATTTTTTAGAATTTATGAACGGTAACTACTCTTCATAAAAATAATTTATAATACCATTATAAATACCCCAAGAAAGTCTATTTTGATACCCATCATCCAACAACAATTTTTCTTCCTCTGGATTAGACAAAAAACCACATTCAACAATAGAAATTGGAATCTCAACATGTTTCATAATATAAACTGTATCTAATTTCATAGCTACCCTATTATTTTCCCTTTGAATAGACTTATTCAAATTTTCTTGCAATTTTTTTGCCAACTTCGTACTCTGTTCACTACCACTTTTATAAAAACACTGCCAACCATAATACTGTTGCTGTGGAATTTTATTTAAATGTATTGACACAAAAATATCTGCTGAATTTTCATTTCCAATTTTAACCCTATTATGAATATCCGATATTTTCTTTTGTTTTAGAGTATTACTATCCAAATCATAAATTGCATTTTCATCTGACCTTGTTAATATTACTTTACATCCACTTTGTTCTAGCAAATTTTGAACCTTTAAAGTTATCCTTAAGTTTGTTTCTGCTTCTGTTGTTCCGTGAACTGCTTTGTGCCCCCTCATCTGGAATTCCATGTCCTGCATCTAAAACTACAGTTTTACCAGATACTGGTGTTGATGTAGTTTCTATAATATTTTCGATATTATTTATATTTTCATTTACTTTACCTATTTTAAATGAAAATGCTAATAAACTAAGTAATATACATGATACTATTATTTTTATTCTTTTTTTATTTATCAATATCATAATAAAAACTCCTAATATAATATTTTTAATATATTATATTAAGAATTTAAAGTTTTATTCTTATTTCCTTTTATCTATTGAATAACTACTTCCCATTATAGATTTTGCTGCATGTTTAACTTGTGCTCCGACTTCACCTATTTCTAATATATTATGAAATCTTCCTACATCTACCACTACAACTCCAATTGATAAAGAAGTTAGAGGAAATTGTTCTATTATTCCTTTTCTATTTGCTACCTCTATATATCCTTTTTCTAAATCTTCTTCTGTAAAAAATTTACCTACTTGATGATCAAAATGAGCTAATATTTCTTGACATTTTTCTTCACATTCTGTTCCTGGAATTATTGCAACAAAGTCATCTCCTCCTATATGTCCAACAAATGTATCATCTAAATTACCATCATGCATTGCATTTAATATAGTTTCTGCTGTAAATTCTATAATTTCGTCACCTTTTAGAAAACCATATACATCATTATATGCTTTAAAATTGTCTAAGTCTAGGTATAGTACAGAAAATGCTTCCTTTTTTAATATTCGTTTTTTCAATTCTGCATGTATTTGAACATTTCCTGGTAGACCTGTTAAAGGACTAATTCTTCTGTTACTTGCTAAAAGTCTATTTAAATTTTTTACTGTATAATATAGATATTGTTCATCTACTGGTTTTTTTATAAAATATTCAACAGATTCTTGCAATATTTTCATTCTATGTTCTTTATCTGATTTAGATGAAACTACTATAACTGGAGTAATTGTATTGTCTTCATCTTTTCTAATTTTTTTACATAAATCAACTACATCTCTATCTATTGCATCTTCGTTTATTACTATTAATGATGGTATGCTCTTAAGTGCAATATCTATATCTTCTGTTTTGACGCTTATAAATTTATAGTCTTTATCTTCTTTAAATAACTCTCTAAATATAAATATTGAAGAATCGTCATCATCAATTATATATATCTCTTGTACCATTTTTTTCCTCCGTTTATTTTGCTAAACACATTATATACAAAGTTTATATTTTATTTCAAGTATTTTCTTTGTTTTTTCCTTTTTGCTTATATTTCATTGTTTTTATTTTATTTTCTAATATTTGCGTTATTTCTTTTGTATTAATGTCTGGAAAAGCTTTTTTTAATCTATATACATATCTATATGAATGTACAATTATACGATTTCTCTTTTTCTTTAATTTTTTTACTATATCTTGAATACTTTCAACAGATGTTAGTTTGTCTGTATCTCTTTTTATAGCTTTTAATTCTTTTAGTTTTTCTTTTATTTCTTTATTCAATTTTTCTATTTTTTCTAATGTGGATTTTATGCTTGTTGCTTTTATTATACTTAAAATAACATCAATTAACATTATTATTAATAATGTTGTAACTACATAATATATAACAAATATATCTATTTTTAATACTAAATTTGATATTAAAGGATGAATATATTTTACAAATATAACTCCTAAAACTCCCCAACATATTGAATTTACTAAACAAATTCTTCCTTGAAAGTTAAATTTTTGGTATGAATAGTCCCAATATTTCGTTTTAAAAATTTTTTCTAACATCACTCCTACTATATATTCCCAAAATGTTAAAATTATAATTGCTATAAAAAATAATAGAATAGGTTTATTTTGAAAATTCTCTAAAAATGTGAGCATTATTATTGC
The DNA here is from genome assembly GCA_948946035.1 of uncultured Clostridia bacterium. Taxonomy (GTDB): domain Bacteria; phylum Bacillota; class Clostridia; order TANB77; family CAG-508; genus CAG-269. The sequence continues at coordinate 5,993 of CARBKU010000034.1, read as the reverse complement.
CCCTATTCCATAAATTGGACATACTGGTCCATGTAAAAAGCCTGTGTTAATTAATTTTTTTTCACATATTGTTCTAACTATTGATTCCATTACCCATCCTAGAAATGAATAAATAAGAAAATATGTTAATATTTCAAAAATATTATTCATATTGGATCCCCTTTAATATTGTACTTTTATTGCTATTAACAATTGAACCTCCTACTAAGCCTATATAGTAGTAGGAGGTTATTTTTTTATTTATTAACTAATACTTTTGATGTTTCACTTATATTGTTTATATTGTATACTTTTATTTCAAGTCTGTTTTCTCCATCATGTAATGGATATGCGTATTGTAATTCTTTTCTTCCATCTAAATTTAACATATATTTTTCGTCTTCATTTATTATGAATTCAACTTTTTCTAAACCTTGCTCATCTGTTGCATTTATTATAAAGTTATCTCCACCATCTGTTGTTACTTCTACTTTTGGCTTTGTTACTCCATTTACTTCTTGTGTTTTTGTTTCAGTTTGGTTATTTTTATCTACAACAACTACTGTTAGTTTATGCAATCCTTTTGGAATTTCTATTTTTTGCTCTATGCTTGTATCGTTGATGTCTACTTTTTCTTCTTCTTCTTCATCCCATCTGTATGTTAAATATGAAAGTTCCTCTTTTCCGTCTGCTGTTAATTTAAGATTATTTCCTTCAACAGCAAATTCTATTGTAATATCTCCTGCTAAAGTGTATGTTTTTTGGTATTTTGTCTCTTGACCTTTTATATCTGTTACTGTTACATTTAGTGTGTTAGTTCCTGTTGGAATTGTTATTGCTTGCTCAAATCTTTTCTTTTCAAAACATTGTAGTTCTGTTGGTTGCTCATCATTCCAATAATATATAAATTTTGATAATTTTTTGGTATGTTCTACTTTTACTGTAACAGTTTCTGTTTCTAGACTTTCTTCTGTATTAATAGTTGGCTTTGTTTGTGCTATTGACATTTGTGATTGTTGGTACATAGAATACGAACCTGTTCCAATTATACACATTCCAAAAATTATTATAACTATTGCAAAAAATTTCATTATTGTTTGTGTACTTACTGATGTACTATTATCAGCTTTTTTGGTGTGTTTTCCCTTTTTTATATTTTGTTGCTCTACACTTAATATTTGATTCATTTTTTCACCTCTTTTGTTTTCTTTTAAGAATTATAACATAGCTATGTTAAATTGTAAATATTTTTATGAAATTAAAATTTTTTATCTAATATTATATATTATAATCTAAATTTTTATTTAAAATACCATTAAATTAAAAATTTCTACAATATTTTTCTGTTACAATTTATAGCCAATTATAAAATATATTCCAATACATTATTGAATTTTTAAAATGTAATTGGATAAATAAAAACCATTGATAATCCAACGGTTTTCTTTATTTTTTATGAAGATTAGTTTTGTGTATATGGTAAAATAGCAATATGTCTTGCTCTTTTTACTGCTATTGTAATGTCTCTTTGGTGTTTTGCACAAGCACCTGTTGTTCTTCTTGGTAGTATTTTACCTTTATCATTTACAAATTTTTTTAATTGTTCTATGTTTTTATAATCTAATTCAAAATTTTTGTCACTACATAATAGACATACTTTTTTTCTTTGTTTTCTAAATCTTGGATTATAATCTTCATCATAATTTTTGTTTTTTCTGTTTTGTTTTTTATCTGACATTTTATTTTCCCCCTCTCTTTTAATTAGAATGGTAAGTCATCACTTGAAGATACTTCAAAGTCTGAACCCATGTTTCCTGGAGCAGTATTTCCAAAAGCATTGTCAAAAGAGTTTTCTCCCATTTCTCCTTCTCTTTTGCTGTCTGCAAAATATGCTTCTTCTGCTACTACTTCTGTTACATAGTGCTTTGTTCCTTGATCATCATCCCAAGTTCTTGTTTGTATTCTTCCTATGATTCCTACTTGTTGACCTTTCTTAAAGTATTTGCTACAAAATTCACCTAATTTACTCCATGCAACTATGTTGATAAAGTCTGCTTGCCTTTCTTCTCCTTGTCTTACAAATCTTCTGTTTACAGCTAAGCTGAATGATGCAACTAATGTATTGTTTGTTTGTGTATATCTTACTTCTGGATCTCTTGTTAATCTTCCCATTAATATTACTTTGTTCATTTTTATTCACCTTTCTTTACTCTAAATAAAGGCCCCTTCTTTATTTGTTTTTTGTTCCTTTTTT
>CARBKU010000034.1:0-3750 GCA_948946035.1 uncultured Clostridia bacterium | reverse complement strand
TTTGGGTTTAAATCATTTATTTTTTTACTACGATAAATTTTATTATATCGTCTGTAATTCTATAAACTCTTTCAAGTTCAGTTATTGAATCTGGTTTTGCTTCAAAGTTGAATAACATATATGTTCCTTCATTGAATTTTTTGATGTCATAGGCTAGTTTTCTTTTTCCCATGTTTTCAACAGATTCTACTTTTCCATTTTCATTTATTAATCCTGTAAATTTTTCTTCTAGTGCTTTTAGACCTGCTTCGTCTACATTTGGATTAACAATGATAACACTTTCGTATTTATTCATTATTTTCACCTCCCTTTGGATATAAAACCTACATTTTTTATGTAAGTAGAGATTAAAAAATAGTTTTGTATTTTTTAACATTGCTATTTTATCACATTTTTTTTATCTCTGCAAGCTTTTAATAATTATTTTTACTTTAATTTTTTCTTGTATATTTAATTTTTTTATGATATAATACTATTATATTTATGAATTATTTTATTTTTTATATATTTTCCTTCTTTTTAGATAGGTTTATGTTAAAAATTTTAATTCAAATCTAAAAAGGAGGTTTTATAATGGAAAACAATGAGTATACTGATATTACTTTAGTTTGTAAAGACTGTGGTTCTGAATTTGTTTTTACAGCTGGTGAACAAGCATTTTATGCTGAAAAAGGTTTCGATAACAAACCTGTTAGATGTGCAGAATGTAGAAAAGCTAGAAAACAACAAAGATTTAACAACAACTAATAATATTATCAAAAATAATAGTTTGATTAAAAAGAACAATATGGGCTTGATTTTGATTTCACTATATTTAAAATTATATCTTTCAAGTTCCGTTTATTGTTCGTTCACCAAAATTGCAAAGCAATTTCTAAGTGGAATGTATTTTTATATACAATAAAAAAATTTTCAAACCTTACTAAATTAAAGGAAACAGAAAAATTAATAATCAATTTTTCTGTTTCCTTTTTTAATACTTATACTATTTATGTGTTATCTTTATTAAAGTTTAATGTATCTATATTAGTATAAATAATATTTTCTTTTTTAATTGTATTAAATTTCTTTTGTAATTCCATAATTGGAATTGGTAGAGCAGAAATTGCTAAAGTAATACCCCATTGCATTTGATTTAAAGGAACTAACTTAAATATTGTAGCTAATTCTGGAACTACCACTACAATTGTCTGTACAAATATACCTAAAATAAAGCTACCTATTAAAAATTTGTTTTCAAAAATTCCAACTTTGAATAATGATTGTTCACTTTTTATATTAAAACTGTGGACTAATTCCAAAACACCTATTGCAACAAAAGCCATTGTTCTTCCTACTTCTATTCCAAAGTATTTATTTCCTATACTAAATGCAACCAATGTAAGCATTCCTATCATAATACCTTCTACTATAATTTTATTCCAAAGACCGTCTGCAAATATACCTTTTCTTGAATCTACTGGTTTCCTACTCATTATATTTTTGTCTGGTGGCTCTAATCCTATGGCTATTGCTGGTAATGAATCTGTTACTAAATTTACCCATAAAAGTTGAATTGCAAGTAATGGAGATTTTAACCCTAAAACTAATCCCATAAATATAGTTACAATTTCACCAATATTAGTTGCAATTAAAAAATGAATTGCTTTTCTTATATTATCATATATGTTTCTTCCTTGCTTTACAGCCTCTACAATTGTAACAAAATTATCATCTGTTAAAATCATGTCTGATGCATTTTTTGCCACATCTGTTCCGTTTTTTCCCATTGCAATACCTATATCTGCATTTTTTAATGCAGGACTATCATTTACTCCATCACCTGTCATGGCTACAACTGCACCTGTCTTTTGCCATGCCTTTACTATTCTTACTTTATGTTCAGGCGTTACTCTTGCAAATACAGAGTATTTTGATATTTCCTTTTCTAATTGACTTTGAGGTATTTGGTCTAATTCTTGACCTGTTATTGCTTTGTCACGTATTCCTAATATATTAAGTTCTTTTGCTATAGCTGTTGCTGTTGCTATATGGTCTCCTGTTATCATAACTGTTTTTATTCCAGCCTTTTTACATGTTTTTACTGCCTCTTTTACACCTTCTCTTGGAGGGTCTATCATTCCAATTAATCCGACAAAAATTAAATCATTTTCTATGTTTAATGAATCTATTTTAGATGGTAATTGTTCAATATCTTTATATGCTACTGCAATAACTCTTAACGCCTTTTTTGCCATTTGTAAGTTTTGTTGCTGAATATTTTGTTTTTGTAAACTTACTGTTTTTCCCATAACACTATCTATTTGTTTGATACATTTTTCTAATAAAACGTCTGGTGCTCCTTTTGTAATTACTCTATACTTATTTCCTATTTTGTGAATGGTTGTCATCATTTTTCTGCTAGAATCAAATGGTATTTCATTAATTCTAGGACTTTCTTTATATAATTCTATTTTGTTAAATCCATTTAATAATCCGTTATTTACTAATGCTACTTCTGTTGGCTCTCCAGAAACTTTCATATTGTTATTTACATATGTAATGTCACAATCTGTGCACATGCTTGTAAGTTTTGTGGCAAGGTTTGCATCTACAGATTTTATTTCTACTACTTTCATTTTATTTTGAGTTAAAGTTCCTGTCTTGTCTGAACATATTACGCTACTGCTACCTAATGTTTCTACTGCTGGTAATTTTCTAATTATACTATTCTTTTTGGCCATTTTTGTAACACCTATTGATAACATTATTGTTACTATTGCAGGTAACCCCTCTGGTATTGCTGCTACAGCTAATCCAACTGATGTCATAAACATTTCCATAGGCTCTATGTTTTTTATTAAACCTATTAGGAATATTATTAAACATATTGCTAAACATACTATTCCAAGTGTTTTTCCAACTTGACTTAGCTTTCTTTGTATTGGGGTTTCTGGTGCTTCATCTTGAATTATCATATTTGCTATTTTTCCTACTTTTGTGTTCATTCCTATGTCTGTTACAATTGCTTTTGCATGTCCATTTACTACTATGCTTGCCATATATGCCATGTTTAGCCTGTCTCCTAAAGGAATATCATTTTTGCATATCATTTCTGCATCTTTTAATACTGCCTCTGTTTCTCCTGTTAGACTTGATTCTTCTATTTTTAAGTTATAACTTTCTATTAACCTACAATCTGCTGGTACATAATTTCCTGCTTCTAATATTATTAAGTCTCCTGGTACTAGCTTTTCTGCATTGATTTCATTTACTATACCATCTCTTACTACTTTTGCTTTTGGTGGTGTCATTTCTTTTAATGCTTCTATTGATTTCTCTGCTTTTGATTCTTGAATTACTCCCATTAGTGCATTTAATATTACTATTCCGATTATTATTATTGAGTCAATATAATCTTTTTCTCCTTGTATTGTAGAAATTCCTGCTGATACTATTGATGCTATTATTAGTATAATTATCATGAAGTCATTAAATTGTTTGATAAATTTTACTAGTAATGTTTCTTTTGGCTTGTCTTGTAATTTATTTGCTCCATATTTTTTAGTTCTTTCTTCCGCTTCTTCTTCTGTAATCCCATATTTTTTGTCTGTCTTTAATGTTTTTATTATTTCTTCTTTTCTTAAAGTTTCCCACATATCACTCTCTCCTTTGTTAATTTTATATTTAACTATATGTGGCTTGTACTAAATTTATGCCATTGAGGATGGAGATTTTAAGCAATAATTTACTCACTCTACAACAATGTCA
>CARBKU010000033.1 GCA_948946035.1 uncultured Clostridia bacterium | reverse complement strand
TAGAGAACAATTATTATCAGATTTTTTTCAGAATATTCAATGGAAAAATTCACAGAATAAAAGATTAACTGACAGAGAAATGGTAGATTTTGCTAATGAGATAGGTTTTGGATGGGAATAATATCATATAAATTTGCATGTGCTCTTGTTCATTTATCTATATTACATGACTGAGCAAATAAAGATGCAATAAACATTATAAGGTATGAAGAGAAGAAAACAATTGTAGATTATATAAATCAATATCATAATGCTAATTTAGATACAAATTGTACACTTGAAGATATTTTGTTATATTCTTTAAAAATATTTGAAAAGATAAAAGCGAATATGGAATATTATCTTGAAGAATTAGAAAAATAAAACAGACTTTTGTAAATTGGTTGCAATTAGTCTAGTATTGTAATAAAATATCAAACAAACAGAAATGGAGATGATTTCAAATGAATGAACTAGATAAAAAAGAAAATTATACCAATAAAAGTTTTGAAGATATAAAACATATTGATGAAAACGGAATAGAATACTGGTATGCTAGAGAATTACAATTAGTTTTAAATTATAAAGAATGGCGAAAATTTGAAAATGTAATAAGCAAAGCAAAAGAATCTTGTAAAAACAGTGATATTAGTGTACTTGAACATTTTGTCGACGTCGACAAGTTGTCAAAACGTGCTAATAATGCAGAAGTAGTAATTAAAGATTACAAATTAACTCGTTATGCTTGTTACTTGATAGCACAAAATGGGGATACTAGAAAAAAAGTTATTGCTCTTGCACAAACATATTTTGCAATTCAAACTAGAAAACAAGAAATTAGTGAAAAAGAATATAGCGAATTAACAGAAGATGAAAAACGATTTTATCAAAGAAACTTAACAAAGAAAGGCAATTATTCACTTAATCAAACTGCTAAAAATGCAGGAGTTAAGAATTTTGACAAATTTCACAATAGCGGATATAAAGGATTATATAAGGAGCACTACCAACAAGGACAATTATTGGTATGTGCTCCATTACTTTAAAATTAAGCACTTCTTATTTTTTTAATACTTTCCTGAAAAGCATTTTCTAGTTCATATTCATTTAGTGGAATATTTATAATTCCAACTCCGTTATAGTAAATGTCTATTTGCTGAGTTGGTTTACCATTTACTTTTTCTGATTGATATACATATATTTTAGAAATCAATTCATTTATAATTTCTGGTGTAAGTTCTGAAATTTCAGTGTATTTTTTTACTTTACTAACAAAAGATGTTAAATCTAGTTCTTGCTGTTTAGTTGTGTTGAGCTTATTAGCTAATTCTTTAACTTTACTTTTAAGTTCTTTTTGTTCATTTTCATAATTTAATGATAAAGTGGTAAATCTTTCATCTGTAATTTTGCCAGAAATATTATCTTCGTAAATATGCTGTATCAAGTTATCAATATCTTTTATTCGTTTTTCATATTGTAATAATAATTTTTTGTTTGTGCTATCTATTTTTTTCTGTTCTTCAAGTGAAGTTTCAAGTTTTTGTTTTATAAATAAATCTTCATAAGAACGGATATAAGATAGGACTTGTTTGATATTTTCTAAAACTAATTCTTTTAAGATATGTTCTTTAATAGTATGACTTGTACATGATTTAGAAGAAGTATTTTTATATTTTGAGCATCTATAAAAATGTCTGTTTTCTTTATAACTTCTCGAAGTACAATAATATAATTTTGAGCCACAATCTTTACAAAATAAATGTCCTGAAAATATATTTACTTTACCAATCTTAGTAGGACGTTGTCTATTTTCTCGAATGCGTTGTACAGTATTCCAAGTTTCTTCATCAATGATAGGTTCATGTGTATTTTTAAATATCTTCCATTGTTCTTTTGGAAAATAAATTTTACTTTTATCTTTAAAAGATTTAGTTGTACCTTTAAAACTTACTGTATCTCCAATATATTCTTGTCTGAATAAGATGTCATATATAGACCTATCTTGCCAACAATATTTGACTTCAGATATATGATAATTGCATAAGCCATGGATTGCTTTATATTCTTTTGGAGTTGGAACTTTTTCTTGTTTTAATATATTGCATATTTGATGAGTTCCATATCCTTGAATACATAAATCATATATTCTTCTTACTATTTCTGCAGCTGGTTCATCTATAATCCATTTGGTTTTATCTAAAGGATCTTTTTTATAACCATACGGCACATTAATAGTTAAAGGAATGCCTGAATTACCTTTGTTTTTAAATACTGCTCGAACTTTTTGGCTTGTATTTTTAGCATGCATTTCGTTAAACCAATCTTGTATAGGAAGAAAATCATTTAGTCCTTTATCAGTATCAATATTGTCCATTATAGCAATATATCTAATGCCGAAGTCTAACAAAATCTTCTTCTAATAATTGACCTATTATAAGCCTATTTCTTCCAAGTCTTGAATGGTCTTTTACGATAATTGTTTCAATATTTCCTTGTTCTGCAAGCTCCATCATTTCCATAAATGCAGGTCTTGTAAAACTTGTTCCAGAATATCCATCATCTACAAAGAATTTAGTATTTATAAAATGATTATCTTTAGCATATTTACTTAAAATTGATTTTTGATTTTTAATACTATTACTTTCTCCTAGCTGTTCATCATCTCTTGATAAACGGCAGTACAAAGCAGTTATTTTTTCGTTATTTGACTGTCCCATAACAACTCCTTTCCTTTAGACAGCCGAATAAGATATAAAGTGTTACAAAGTTTTAATTTGTAGTGTTCACATAATATCATATTCGTTTTTATACTTCAAGTGATTCTTAAGATTTTTTTGTTAGTCTAAAAAATTTATTTAAAATACTTTCTTCAGCATTTACATCAAAGTGAGTATTTACTTTGTATATTGTGCCGTTTATTTCTTTTTCAAAGTTCAATTTTTGCTCATTACAATAGTTATCTCTAAAATATTGCAATCTTTCTTTTTTAGTCATTTTACTTAATTTTTTATAAAGTTCATTTTTTAGGTTTTGCAAAAATTCGTATTCTTCATTAGTTAGTTCAATTCTATATATTTTTTCATCATCTTGCATCTCTATCAGCCCTCCTTTTCTTATATTCAGGAGAGTTCTTCGATTTTTGTTTTTCAAGTCTAGCTTGTTCACGAGCTTTTCTTTCAGCTTGTATTTTTTCTTGTTCAATTCGTTGTCTTTCTAACTCATCTTGTTTCTCTTTATCAAATAGACTTTTAAAGAAATTTGCAACTTTTTGTGGTGCAAGTTTTATAGCATGGAAATAATCCTTTGTTTTCTCTACAATATCATCATATAGAGATTTCCATTTATCTACTGCATTTCTTAAATTATCAATTCTATTATTAAGCTCATATATTTCTTTATCTGCTACAATTCCTTTTTTAGCGTATTCAGTTAAATTTTCGTAATCTTCTTGTTCTAATTCAATCTTTTTAGAAAATCTTTTTTGTTTTCCTAAAGAAGAAATGTCTTCAATTTGCTTGTCATACTTCATATATTCATTATAGGAATTTTCCTTTTCTTCAACTTTATTAGTAATGCTTTCTAGTCTTTCAGTATCTTTCTTAATTTTGTACTGCAAATCACTTAAATGTTCTTGATTACTGCCTTTTACACCACGAATAAAATCTTTATAACCACTATCAGACATATACTTAAAAAATCTATCTTGTAACAAACTATATGATTTTATTAAAACTGCTTTTCCTTTTTTATTATATAAAGGATTTCCTTGCGAGTCAGTTGCTCTGTCTGATTTCCATTTGTTACTATGGCTTACTTGATTGATTACTTCTTTTGTAGTTCCTACCAAAGATTTATCTTTACATTTCTTTGTCCATTTCACTTCTTTTCTCACAACGGGAAGTGCTACAACATGCAAGTGATAATGATAGATAGGTTTTCCATATTCCTCTGTTAAAGCTATATTTAGTTCATCTGCATGCATAACTGCTGATATAATGTTATCAGTTCCCATTTCTTGTTCAGCAAAGTGAAAAACTCTTTCATAAAATTCTTTTGCAAATTCATAACCACCATGTTTTTCAAAATAATCGGAGTTAATGTCAAATATGAGTTCATCAAATAAAGTAGCATTTTTTTGCAAACCTCTTAATGATACCTCTCCATTATCAATTTTTTCTTTTAACTTTTCATTGTAGGTAGTTTCACATCTTTTGTAATGTACATTGTTTGGTGTTTGAGTTAAATCTACATTCATATTAGAATATGTTTTATTTTTTCTTTCGTTGTGTCTTTCAGCTTTAGTTATACTTGTCTTAGTATAAGTTTCTACTCTAGCTACTGAATAATTTGTTTTCTTGTTCATATTACAACCTTTCTTGCAGGTAGCAAGTAAGCGACCAAAGGGAGCTGTTACATAACTTTCTAACGAAAGTATGTAACCCACTATGACACTTTCAAAACTTCGTTTTGGAAAGGTGCCAGTGGGCTCCTTGCGGAGAACTCATAAATTATCTAATCTTGCGATAGATAATTTATGTTGGCTTCGCCAAATCAAAATAATATTTTTCATTTCATTCAAATATTATTTTGACTACTGAAAAATTTTTGTGCTACCTAGCATAAAATTTTTTCAGTATCTTTCTGCTATGCGTTGTAAGAATATAGAGCAATACCTATATAGTCTTTTTTAGCATAACAAAAAGACCTATTTGGAATAACAAATAAAATCAGTAACAATAAATTTTGTACTAATTATATTTGCACATATCCAAACGGTCTTTACCTATTACTAGACAATTTTACTATCATTTTACTTATAAACTAGCAACTATACACTATATACTGTATCGGAACAAGTTAAACCCAGACTGGAAACCCAAACAATTATGGATTATGCTAAGTAACTTTTATGTGTGTCATTATTTAATTTTTCAGTTACCATATTAAATGGTACACATAATATATCATCATTTTAGGCAAAAGTCAACAAAAATTTCTTTATTTTTATTGAAAAAATGGAAGAAAATTGATATAATTTGGGCATAATAATAAATTTATAAAGGAAAGTGATGCCTAAATGGATAATAATAAATTAGAAACAATTTCAAATCTTTTTGAAGGTAGCGAAATAAGAAGTATTTGGGATAGTGAAAAAGAAGAATATTACTTTAGTGTAGTTGATGTAATTGAAGCTTTAACAGAAAGTAAAGATGCAAAAGATTACTGGTATAGATTAAAGAAGAGGATGACGGAAGAAGAAAAAAGTGAGATATCGACAAAATGTCGACAACTGAAATTAAAATCAACAGATGGAAAATTTTATAGTACAGATACATTAGATACAAAAGGAATTTTAAGATTAATAGAGTCTGTACCAAGTCCAAAAGCAGAGCCATTTAAACTTTGGCTTGCTCAAATGGGAAAAGAGAGAATTGATGAAGTATTTGACCCAGAACTTGCTATCAATCGTGCTGTTGATTATTATAGAAGTCGTGGATATGATGACAAATGGATTAAGCAAAGATTAACAGGAGTAGTTGATAGACGTAAACTTACAGATGTATGGAAAGAAAGAGGCATAACTAAAAATGTTGAATATGGGATACTTACAAATGAAATTTATAAAGAATGGTCTGGTATGAAAGCTTCAGAATACAAAGAATTTAAAGAAATTAGAAAAGAATCATTAAGAGATAATATGACAGATATAGAAGTTACCCTAACAGATCTAGGAGAAATTGCAACAAGAGAACTTGCACAAGAACATAAACCTTATGGATTAAAAGAAAATATAAAAATAGCCCAGATGGGAGGAAATGTTGCAAAAGTAGCTAGGGATAATTTAGAAGAAAAATTAGGGAAAACGGTCATTACTAAAAATAATGCACTAAACTATAAATATTTAGATGATAACAAATTAAACAAACCAAAAAAATTGAAAAGTGCAAATAAGAAGAATTTGAAAGAAAAGAATAATACGGAGGAAAGCAATGAATAAACCTATCATTGGCATTGTATCAAAACACTATGCTACATATAAATCAAATAAAATAGATACTTTTGTAAGAGATGAAATAAAACAAGCTATATTTGATAATGGTGGTATAGCAATTGGAATTTTACCTACTGAATCAATCATTAATTATTGTGGAGATGAATGGAAAGATAATTTATCAATAGAAGAAAAAGAAAATTTGATTGCACAAATCAAATTGTGCAATGGAATTATATTACAAGGTGGTCTTGAAACGGATAATTATGAAAGTATAATCTCAAAATATTGTTATGATAATGATATACCTATATTAGGAATATGTGCAGGTCAAAATAATATTGCTAGAGCTCTTGGAGGAACAACCTATAAAATATCTAACCCAGATAAGCATGATAAGTCATTTGATGAATATGTGCATAACATCAAAATAGATGAAAGTTCAAAATTTTATAATATAGTCAAAACAACTGAAATGATGGTAAATTCTAGACATAAAAGAACAATAAAAGATTGTCCACTGCTTGATAAAGTTGCATTTTGTGAAGATGGTTACCCAGATGTTATTGAAGCTAAAAATAAAAAATTTTATTTTTATATAGGAGTTAGGTTTCATCCAGAAAGTTTATATGCTAAAGATGAAAAAATGAATAGCATTTTTAAAGAATTTATAAATGTTTGCAAAGATTAGTAAAAAATAGTGAAAGGAAAGTATAATACATGGAAAAAGAAATGTTAGAATTTTATAAAAAAACAAGTTACTTTACAGATTTAGGATATTATAAAGATTTTGCAAAAGACTTGCCAGACAATATTGAGCAATTGTGTATATTACAAAGAATGCAAATAATTCATCCAGTAGCTTTCAGAGATAAAGAAATTAGAAATAAAAAAGACTGTTTTTGGGGAGATATGACTAAAGTTCCAATTACTAGATTAGAATATGAAGATGACATTTTCCCAACAGCACAAAGTGTAATAGCTGAATTATTAAGAAAAAATCCTAACTATACTACAAAAAGAGAAGCAAAAGAAAAAGTTCATGTTACATGTAGAAGTCAAGCTATATTATTAGCAAGTATATTAAAAGCTAAAGGAATACCAGCTAGAGTTAGAAGCGGATTTGCTGAATATATACATTATGATGGAATATGTTATGACCACTGGATTACAGAATATTTTGATGAAAAAGAAAATAGATGGAAATTAGTAGATGCAGATGAGCACTGTCCAGCCCATGAAATGGGATTTGATTTGAATGATATTCCTTATGATAAATTCTTATTTGGTGCAAATGCTTATTTAGGTGTAAGACAGAATAAATATAAACCTGAAACTATTTTATATTCTTCTGATCCACCAACTCTAGGACTAAAAGCTTCAATAAGAGGATTATTTTACGATTTCCATTCACTAATGAATAATGAAATTATATTCTTACATATGCCTAAATATATACAAGATAAGAAATTTGAATTATCTGAAGATGAATATGAAGAATTAGATAAATTAGCAGGCTTAATGCTAAATCCTAATGAAAATTTTAGTAAATTACAAGAAATTTGGAACAATACTTCTAAATTTAGAATTATGTCAGGAGCATTAAATTAGTTTGAAAAATGATAAAGTACAGATTTGATTGGAAGAAAATGATTGAATCTGATTGCGTAGCTGAATTGAGAAGATGTATGAAAATTTAGTAAATAAGGAGATTATCGATGGATAAAGATATAAATTATTTGTTTAATGAAATGCCACTTTATACAAAAGAAACATTTACAGTTTTTAATTATACTAATGAACAGTATGTATTAGATAAAGAAGAATTGGATAAATTTCTATGTTTAATTGGTTTTAATCAAGATAAATTAATCACTAAGTGTCATAAATGTAAAAAAGAATTTCCTTTTAATATAGATCAGGAGTTATATAAATTGATAGAAAATTATAAAAGTAACATTTATAATATAGATATTACCCAAGATGTTACCAGTGATGGACCAGGACGTACTAAGTATATAACATGTGGAAAGATAAATGTAACAAATGGAAATATTGAGGGAATACAACCACCATACTCAAAAGAAATTTTACTAAATGGGACAATACATTATTTAGAATACTATTTTTCTTGTACTAATAATTATAGCCATAATTATACAATGTTAATTTCAATAGAATTTAATAACGGAAAATTTGTTGTGCGAAAAGTAGGACAAAATCCTTCAATGTTAACTGTAAAGGGTTTTGAATTTGATAAGTATAGAAAATTTTTAGAAAAAATAGATGCCTATGACGATTATAAGAAAGCAGACTTTTCTTATGCAGATCATTTTTATGCAGGTGCTTATACATATTTAAGACGAATTTTTGAAAAAATGATTAATTATTATTTAGGAAATTCTAAACTAGAAGATAATCATATGGATACTAAAATAAAAGCAGTAAAAGATAAATTTGATCCAAGAATTAATCACCTATTAAAACAATTGTATGATATTTTAAGTGTAAGTATTCATGAATTAAGTGAAGAACAAAGTAAAGAATATTATGAATATTTAAAAGCAATTATAGATATACAATTAGAATATATAAAAACAGAAGCTGATAAAGATCATCAATCAAAAAGTCTAAGCTCTGTTTTAAGCAAAATTACTAATCTAGTAAAAAGGTAAAATATTAGTCCAAAGAATTAGAGAGTAACCTTAATTAGCTACTCTCTAAACTTTAACAATAAATTAATTCTCTAAATATAATCTCCTTCACCGAATTTTTATAATTATTCATAAGCCCAGTCCATTTTAAAGGATCAGTATTTTTCAAGTTTTCATCAATAGGATTTTTTTCTAGCATTTGTTTCATAAGTAGTTCAAATCTTTGTTTAGCTTGTTTATCAGTTTCTACAATATGTTTTCTTAAAGTACAATTCATAAACATTATTATATATTCAGCTTTTTTGTGATTTTTCAAATACTCTAATCTTAAATGACCATATTTTCCAATAATATAATCATTTTCATAATCCTCTTTCTCTAAATATAAGTCAGGAACAAAATAATCTCCTTCTTTGTGATAAGTTATTTCTATCATAGTTAAAACCTCCATAAATTGATTTTCACTACAAATTTGACTAAATAATTTATATCTTCTTTCGACTATCTAATACAACAAAATTATTGAAGAAATCCATAAGAAAAATTTTGTCCTTATTGGAATTTTCCCAATGGAAAAACAGCTGATGACATTGCTAAAAGAAAAGGACTAAGATATATGGAAGATATTTTATACAATATGGGAAGTGAAGAACTTGTGGCTAATTTATTTCGTATAACACAAACGAATCAAGATTAAAAAGAGATAAAGTTGATACTAAAAGAAAGCCTGTGATACTAATAATAAAATTGGCAAAATAGTTAGAAAAGCTATTAAACAAGCAGGACGGAACTATGCCAGAAGAATTA
>CARBKU010000032.1 GCA_948946035.1 uncultured Clostridia bacterium | reverse complement strand
TACTAAACAATGTAGATTACAAATGGGTATTAGCTGGAATAGTATGTTTAATAATTCATTGGATTTGTGAAGGACTAAACTTACACATACCAATAAAAAGAATGTATGAGGAACAAAAATTTACAAATTCATTTAGAGTAGCAATAATAGGTCAATTATTCAATAATATTACACCATTTTCTACAGGTGGGCAACCAATGCAAGCATATGAACTAAGCAAAAGTGGAAAAAGAGTAAGTGACTCCTTATCTGCAATGGCTATGAAATTTGCAATTACACAAACAGCACTAGTTACATCAACATTAGCAATAGTATTTGTTGAGTTTGACTTTTTTAAGCAACTAATGCAAAACTACTTATGGGTAGCTGTATTAGGATTTATTGTAAACATCATAGCAATAATAGTAGTCATAATAGCAGGAATAAAAAAAGAAATAATAACATATATAACAACACCAATAATAAAATTATTGGGAAAAATGCATATAATAAAACAAGTAGAAGAAACAACAGAAAAGCTAAATAAAAGTATAGAAAACTTTGGAGAACAATTCTCAATAATGAAATCAGAAAAGAAAATGGTACTAAAAATGTTTATAGTAGCAGTAATACAAAGCTTTGCATATTATTCTATAACATATATGATATATAGGGCATTTGGAAATAATGGAATAAGTTTCTTTCAAATAATACCAACCCAAGCTTTTTTATTACTAATAATGACATTTATACCAACACCAGGATCAGGATTAGGGGCAGAAGGGGGATTTTACTTATTATTTAATTCAATATTCAAAGAAGGAACAATAAATATGTCAATATTATTTTGGAGAATATACACATTTTACTTACCAATAATAGTTGGATTAATATTTCTAATACCAAAAAAAAGAGAGTAATGAAAGTAGTTCATTACTCTCTATTTGTAATTTCTTCTAAATCTAATAATTCTTGCCATCTTTTATCAACTTCTTTTTGGAATTCCTCTAGCATCCACTCATTTTCAGGTTTAAACATGTGTTTAAATCTTTTTTGTGGTTTTAAGAAATCTTCTATTGGTAATTTTTTGGCAGGTTTATAATTGATTTTGTATTTTCCATCTATTACTTCATATAATGGCCAGTAACATGTTTCTACTGCTAATTTGTTGATTTGCATTAACATGTCTGTTGGGTATCCCCATCCTCTTGGGCATGGTGCCATTACATTTAAGAATGCTGGTCCTTCTGTATATATGGCTTTTTCTGATTTTTCGTATAAGTCTTTAAAGTTCATATATCCAACTGTTTGTGCAACATATGGAAGATGATGACCTACCATTATTTTTGTTAAGTCTTTTCTTGATTGCATTTTTCCAGGTATTACTGTTCCAGCAGGTGATGTTGTTGTGTCAGCAAATTTTGGTGTTGCAGATGAACGTTGTATACCTGTATTCATGTATGCTCCATTGTCATAACATACATATACCATGTCATGTCCACGTTCCATTGCACCTGATAAACTTTGTAGTCCTATATCATATGTTCCACCATCTCCACCAAATGCAATAAATTTTGTAGTATTATCAATTTTTCCTTGCTTTTTCATTGACTGATATGCTGCTTCAACACCTGATAAAGTTGCAGCAGCACATTCAAATGCTGTATGAATAAATGAATCTGTCCAAGCTGTATATGGATAAATAAATGTTGAAACTTCCATACATCCTGTTGCTCCAGCTATTACAGCATGGTCTTCTGGTTTTAATGCTCTCATTATCATTCTTGCAGCAGGTGGTGCTCCACAACCTGCACACATTCTATGCCCAGATGTAAATCTAGAAGGTTTGTTTCCTACAATTTCTTTAACATTATAAGGCATTTTGGTCACCTTCCTTTCTTAATCCAAAGTATCTGTATGGATTTCCTACTTTTCCATTTTTAGATATTTTTAATAATTCTGTGTAGACTTTTTCAATATCATCTACTTTAGTGTCTCTACCACCAATACCATATATGTAATTAACTGCTAGAACTGCTTTCTGATTAACATACATAGCAGATACAACATCTTCAAATAGTGCACCTCCAGCAGCATTTAATGAATCTGCCTTGTCAAAAATTGCAACAGCTTTTAAATGTCCTAAAGCTTCAGCAATTTCTTCAGCTGGAAATGGTCTATATACACGAACTTTTAAAAGACCAGCTTTAATTCCATTTTCTCTTAATTTATCTACAACATATTTTGTTGTACCTGCTGTTGAGTTCATACATACAACGGCAATTACTGCATCTTGTAATTTATATTCTTCAAAGAATCCATAAGTTCTACCAGTCATTTTTTCAAAGTCTTTTGCAACTTCTAATATAACTTTTTTTGCATTTTTCATTGCTTGAGCTTGTTGAGCTTTATGTTCAAATAAATAACTTTGTACATCTAAAGGTCCAACTGCAATTGGTTCCTTTTGATTTAATAGATAATGTTCAGGATGATATTCTCCTACAAATTTTTTAACTTTTTCATCTTCTTCAAGTTCTATATTTTCTATAGAATGTGATGTAATAAATCCATCTTGACATACCATTAAAGGTAACATTACATCTTTATGTTCTGCAATTCTATGAGCCATTAATGTATTGTCATATGCTTCTTGATTATTTTCTGAAAATAACATAATCCATCCGCTATCACGAACTCCCATTGCATCTGAATGGTCATTGTGTATATTTAATGGACCAGACACAGCTCTATTTACTAATGATAGAACTATAGGTAATCTTAAACTTGATGCAATATAAATCATTTCCCACATTAATGATAATCCGTTTGCAGATGTTGCTGTCATTGCTCTTGAACCAGCAGATTCTGCACCAATACATGCTGACATAGCACTATGTTCACTTTCAACTGCAACAAATTCTGTATCAACTGTTCCATTTGCTACAAATGTTGAAAAGTATTGTGGTATTTCTGTAGACGGAGTAATAGGAAATGCGGCAACTACATCTGGATTTATTTGTTTCATGGCTGTTGCAGCTGCTTCATTACCACTTAATCTTTCTCGTATACTCATGTTTTTTTCCTCCTATTTTTTATTCTTCTTTCATCTCAATTGCATTAAATGGACAAGTTTTGGCACAAACACCACATCCTTTGCAATAGTCATAATTGAAGTCTTCTCTTAAACCTTCTTTTGTAACTGGAATAGCATCATCTGGGCAAACAGGAAAGCAAAGTCCACATTGTTTACATTTGTCACTTAAAAATATTGGTTTTATACTTCTCCAGTCACCAGTTTTAAATTCTTTTGAGTTTCCAGCAGTATAAATATCACCACCAGGAGTTAGTTTCTCCATAGGTGTATTAGGATCTATATGTGTCATATCTTTTTAACCTCCTTTAATGCCATTTCTAAAGCTTTCATGTTACCTTCAATAACTTCAGGCTTTTTAGCAAATTTATGTTTAAAAGAACCTTTCATATCTTCAAGTAATGCTTCATCTGACATAATTCCACTTACTTTTACAATAGCAGCAAGCATTGGTGTATTTGGGAAATATTTGCCAAGAGTTTCTTCAGATATTTTTCTAGCATCAATTGTGTAAATAGCTCCATTATAACCTTTTAAGACATTTTTTAGATAATCAGTAGATTTTGTTGTATTAATAACTATTCCACCAGTTTCTTTTAAACCAGATGTAACATTAACAGACTCTAAAAGAGTGTCATCAACTACAACAACATAATTTGGTTCATAAATGTTACTATGAATTGTGATTGGTGAACTGCTAATTCGGTTATATGCAGTAATAGGGGCACCCATTCTTTCAGGTCCATATTCAGGGAAACCTTGAATGTATTTTCCTGTATTGAATGCTGCATCAGCAAGCAAAAGTGATGCTGTTTTGGCACCTTGACCACCTCTACCATGCCATCTAATTTCTATTAAGTTATCCATGTATTAAATAGCCTCCTTTATTTAAATTTTATGGGTTAAGTATATGACTAATTGGGTCTGATGTCAAGAGAAAAATTACCATTATAAATGAAGAATTCTATGTTGACGTTATGAAAGGTAGCCGAGGAATTTATAAAAAATTTATAGAATCATGGTTTTGCCTTGAACATCCCTCATTTTATTGAATAGGAATTTCTAAATATTTTCCAGTTGCATTCGAATTTTTATAAATATTTATATAACAAGCATTTAAGCCTTATAACATATAGATAAATAACATAAGGCAAAATTATTTTACCTTAATTTTTGCATTGGACTTTACAAATCGAAAATTTTTGATATAATAATAAAATAAAAATATGAAAGGGGAATTAAAAAATGAAAAAAGGATCAAAAATTGGACTTATAGTAGGAGCAATTATTTTAATTATAGCAATAGTAGGAGGATATTTCTTTATAAATGACGCAACACAAAAAGCTAAAATAGTAGAAGAATTTGAAGAAATTCAAAAAATAACAAAATCATCAGATTTTAATATGGATCAATTAAACCAAAAAACAGGAAATATTGTAACTAGTGGTAAATATGCAAAAGTTGAAAAAGCGGCAAAAACATATGCATCAGATGTATTTAGTACAGCATTTGAAATTAGAACAATAATAGGAGATGAAAAAATATCAAAAATACTAACAGCTGATAATTACGAATCAGATGGACCAGAATTTACAGAAACAAAACAATATTTAAGTGACACAAAGAACAAAATAGAAGAATTAAAAACAAAAATGTTAGACATTATAAAAGAAGAAAAAATTAATTCATACATAGAATCAGAAACACAAGACTCATACAGTATAGAACTATACAAAGAATTACTAAAAAAAGATATTGAAATATCAGACACAGAAAAAAATACATTAGAACAATCTATTGATAAAGTTATTAACATGTTAAGTATAGAAGAAGAAGTAATAAACTTCTTAATAGAAAACAAAGGAAAATGGAAAGTACAAGGAGGTCAAATTGTATTTAATGCTAATGACCTAGTTGTAAAATATAATGGATATATCACAAAATTAAGAATATTATAGGAAAAAAAAGGCATAATTTATAGAGAGGAGAAATAAATGAAGGACATAGTCATAACTGAAAATATCTATTATATAGGTGCAAATGACAAAGATATAAGACTATTTGAATCACAATATAATGTTCCAAATGGAATGTCCTATAATTCATATCTAATAAAAGACAAAAAAAACGTTGTATTAGATACAGTTGATAAAAGAGTTACAAATACATGGCTAGAAAATTTAGAAAAAGCATTAAAAGGAGAAGAGATAGACTATTTAGTAGTATCTCATTTAGAGCCAGACCATGCCTATAATATACAATTACTAGCAGAAAAATATCCTAATATGAAATTAATAGGAAATGCAATAACATTTAACATGTTACCAAACTTTTTTGAATTAGATTTAACAGACAGAAAAGTAGTAGTAAAAGAAGGAGAAACCATAAATATAGGAGAACATACATTACAATTCATTATGGCACCAATGGTTCATTGGCCAGAAGTAATGGTAACATATGAACAAACTGAAAAAATACTATTTTCAGCAGATGGATTTGGAAAATTTGGAACATTAGATGCAGAAGAAGACTGGGATTGTGAAGCACGTAGATATTATTTTGGAATTGTGGGTAAATATGGAAATCAAGTACAAGACTTACTAAAAAAAGCATCAAAATTAGATATTAAAATGATTTGTCCTTTGCATGGGCCAATTTTAAGTGAAAATTTAGCACATTATATAGAAAAATATGACATATGGAGTAGTTATAAACCAGAAAGCGAAGGAATATTTATAGCATGTGCATCTATTCATGGAAATACTTATAAAGTGGCAGAAAAATTAGCAGAAATATTAAAACAAAAAGGTGCTAAAAAGATAGTACTAACAGACTTAGCAAGAGAAGATATGGCAGAAGCAATTGAAAATGCATTTAGATATGGGAAAATAATCTTAGCTGCTGCAAGTTATAATGCTGGAGTATTTACACCAATGGAACAATTTTTATATCACTTAAAAGAAAGAAACTATCAAAATAAAAAAATAGGTATTATACAAAATGGTTCATGGGCTCCATCAGCTGAAAAGGCTATGAAAGAAATATTAAAAGATATGAAAAATGTTGATATAATTGATGAAACAGTTACAATAAAATCAACAATGAAAGAAAAAGATATTGTTAATATTCAAAAATTAGCAGACCTTATAATATAGGAGGTGAGCATTATGAAATACAGATGTACAGTATGTGGATATATTTATGATGACGAAAAAGAAGGAACAAAATTTTTAGAATTACCTGAAGACTGGACTTGCCCTTTATGTGGAGTAGGCAAAGAGTTATTTGAAGAAGTTGAAGAATAAAATAAAAAATAAACTCACTTTATAATTGTTAAAGTGAGTTTATTTTTTATTTTTTATTATTGCTATTATTATTATCATCATCATGTTTTTTATCTTTTTCTTTTAATTCTTTTGGAACAACAATATTTTTAGGTTTATTTGTAGATGATTTTGGCATAGATGTATTTATATGATTATATACAGGTGATATTTCTAAATTTGAGCCATCTCCTGAAACTACTTCTAAATTTTTATCATCATTCATTAAAATTACCTCCATTTATTTTTTTTCTTTTCTCTTTTATCAACAGTAACTTCTTTTTTTAAATCTTGTTTATCAATAAATCCTTTACCATACAAATCTTTTACATACATAATTAAAGAAAAAATTGTTGCAACTAAAGCTAAACAATATAATCCAAAATCTAAATTCTTCCATATACCAGAAAATTCAAATTGTTTAAATAATAAAGATACAACAATTGCTACATAAAATAGAACAGTAGCTAGTTTTCCATACCATTTACTATAAACAACAACATCTTTTCCATATAAGAAAGAGGCACCAACTATCATAATAAATTCTTTTAATAAAACAATTAATAAAATCCAAATTGGAATAATATTATGTATAACTAAAGAAGTAAGAGTAGCTATTTGAGTTAGTTTATCTGCTAAAGGATCCATTAATTTTCCAAAGTTTGAAATTAAATTAAATTTTCTTGCAATAAATCCATCTAAAATATCTGTAATTCCTGATATTGTAAAAAATATAAAAGCTAAAATATAATTTCCAGTAAATATATATAATACAATAAAAGGAATTAGCAAAAATCTTAGAACAGTTAATGCGTTTGGGATATATTTTAACATAAAATTCACCTAGTTTATTTCAAATTTTAATTCATCATTTCGTAAATCTATTTGTACAGTTTGACCATCTAAGAGTTCTTTTTTTAATATCATTTCAGATAATTCATCTTCAATATTTCTTTGAATAGATCTTCTTAAAGGTCTTGCTCCAAATTTTATATCTGTACCTTTTTCTAATATATAATTTTTTGCATTTTTTGTAATTTCCATTTTTATGTCTTTATCCTTTAATGCTTTAATTGTATCTACTAGCATAAGGTCAACAATTTCTAATAATTGCTCATTTGTTAGTGGATCAAATGAAACAATTTCATCAATTCTATTTAAAAACTCTGGTCTAAATACCTGTTTTAAGTTATCAATAATTTTATTTTTATCTATAGTTTGTTTACCAAAACCAATAGAATTAGTATTTAGATTTGAACCAGCATTTGATGTCATTATAATAATAGTGTTAGAAAAACTTACAGTATTTCCTTGACTATCTGTTAATTTTCCATCATCTAATACTTGTAATAATATATTAAATACATCTGGGTGAGCCTTTTCAATTTCATCTAATAATATAATAGAGTATGGTTTTCTTTTTACCTTATCTGTTAATTGACCAGCTTCATCATAACCTACATATCCAGGAGGTGCACCAATCAATTTTGATGTTGAATGACTTTCCATATATTCTGACATATCTATTCTTATAATAGAATCTTCATTTCCAAACATTTCATAAGCTAAACTTTTAGCAAGTTCAGTTTTTCCAACCCCTGTAGGTCCAACAAATATAAATGAAGGTGGTCTTTTTGTACTTTTTAATCCAGCTCTGTTTCTTCTTATAGCTCGTGAAACACTACTAACAGCTTCTTCTTGACCTATAATTCTTTTGTGAAGATTAGTTTCTAAATTTAATAGTTTTTGAGTTTCTGTTTCTGTAATTTTTTTAACTGGAATTTTTGTCCAACTTTCTATAACATTAGCTATATCTTCAATTGTAATTTGCTTTGGTTTTAATTTTTTATTTAGTTTAGCAATTTCTTCAGTTAACTGACATTCTTTTGTTTTTAAATCTGCAGCTTTTTGGTAGTCTTCTGTTGAATCTGCCGCAATTACTTCTTCTTTTTCTGTTTGTACTTTTATTAGTTCTTGCTTTAATATTTCTAATTTAAATAAGTCTTTATTTTCTAAGTTAATTCTTGAACATGCTTCGTCTAAAATATCTATTGCTTTGTCAGGTAAAAATCTGTCATGTATATATTTTTCTGACATTATTACTGCACTACGTATTACATCTGAAGATATTTTTACATTGTGATATTGCTCATAATATCTTTTAATTCCATCAAGTATTCCAATTGAATCATCAATATTTGGTTCTTCCACTAATACTTGTTGGAATCTTCTTTCTAATGCAGAGTCTTTTTCTATATATTTTCTATATTCTTTTAGAGTAGTAGTACCAATTAGTTGTATTTCTCCATTTGATAATGCTGGCTTTAATATATTTGCTGCATTCATAGAATGCTCACCATCTCCAGCACCTATTATGTTGTGAATTTCATCGATTACTAAAATTATATTTCCATATTCTTTGCATTCGTCAATGATGCCTTTCATGCGTGACTCAAATTGTCCTCTGAATTGAGTTCCTGCAATTACTGCTGTCATATCTAATAAGTATACTTCTTTATTTAAAAGCTTTGCTGGAACATTTTGATTTGCAATTTTAATTGCTAAACCTTGTGCTATTGCAGTTTTACCAACACCAGGTTCTCCAATTAAGCATGGATTATTTTTTGAACGTCTATTTAATATTTGAACTATTCTTTGTATTTCTTTGTCTCTACCAATTACAATGTCTAATTCTTTATTTTTGGCTTTGTTTGTTAGATTTGTTCCAAAAGTATCTAAGAACTTCTTCTTTTTAGTATTTTTTATATTTTTCTTTTTTTCTACTTTAACTCTTTTTTTTGAAGAACTAGATTCTTCTTGTTGGTCATTAGGCTTTTTCCTTGAGAACATATTTGCAAATATTGAGCCTAAAGGGATTGCTGCTCCTGTTATTTTAGGAGCATTTTCATCATCACTTTCATTGTTTTCTTGTGATGAACCAAATGTTATTGCTCCTTCAAAGTCTTCAATGTTTTCTAAGTTAATGTTTTCTGCTAAGTCTTTAAAAATTGTTTCAAATTGTTTTGTCATATCTTCTAAGTTTACATTATCTTTTGATAATATTTCATTTTGTTTGTACAATACTTCGTTTGGATTAATTCCTTTCTTTTTTGCACAATTGTAACAATATCCTTCCATTGTTTCTTTTCCATTTTCTATTTTTTTATAAAAAAGTATAGCTGGATTTTGATTGCATTCTGAACATAACATACTTTAAATTCCTCATTTCTATTTTTTTGCATATACATTATAATACCTTAAAATTGTGTAATAGTCAATATTTCCATGTAAAA
>CARBKU010000031.1 GCA_948946035.1 uncultured Clostridia bacterium | reverse complement strand
TATTTAATAACAATATAATATCAGGAGTATCTATAAAAGGACATGATGTTTCTAATTTAAGCAAATCTGATGCAAAATATCAAATAGAAAAATATATTTCACAAAATTTGCCAGAAGAAATAAAACTAAAGCATGGTGACTTTGAATCTACAATTTCGATAGAACAAATTGAAACAAACTTTGATATTAAAAGTGCAACAAATTATGCCTATAATATTGGAAGACAAGGAAATTTCTTACAAAATAGTTTCTACGTATTATCAACTATGTTTGGAAAAGTTGATATAGAACCTAAACTTACCATTAACAAAGAACAACTTTCAAAAAACTTAGAAGATATATCTACACAATTGCCTGATGGAGTTATTCAAAGTAGTTATTATATAGAAGATTCCAATTTAATTATCACATCTGGTAAAGAAGGTAATGTTATTGATATAGATGCAACAATACAATTAATAAAAGATGTTATATCTGATTTTTCAAAAAAAGATAAAACTATTGAAATTATAGTTAAAACAGAAAAACCAGATGAAATAAATATAGAAAAAATTTATAATGAAGTACGTAAAGAACCTATAGATGCGTATTATACAAAAGAACCATTTTCTGTATTTCCTTCTGAAAATGGTATAGATTTCAATGTTTCAATAGACGAGGCAAAATCTATTTTATCATCAGAGAAAAAAGAAGAATATATAATACCATTAAAAGTATTATTACCTAACATTACAACAAATATGATAGGAACTGAAGCTTTTCCTGATTTACTTTCTGAATACTCTACCCAATATGCTGCTAGCAATATAAATAGAACCACAAACTTAATCTTAGCATCTAATAAAATAAATGGAACTGTTGTAATGCCTGGAGAAACATTTTCATATAACAAAGTAGTTGGAGCAAGAACAATTGCCGCAGGATACAAAGAAGCCTCAATTTATGTTCAAGGAGAAGTAGTAGATGGAATAGGTGGAGGAATATGTCAAATAACTACAACACTATACAATGCAGTACTTTATGCAAATTTAGAAGTTACACAAAGAACAAATCATCAATTCGTGCCATCTTATGCACCAGCAAGTAGAGACGCAACTGTAGTTTATGGAGCAATAGACTTTCAATTTAAAAATAATAGAAATTACCCTATAAAATTAGTATGTTCAGTTGCAAATGGAATTGCCAATTTCCGAATATTTGGCATGAGGCAAGAAGATGACCTCGAAGTACAAATAAATTCCTACGAAACGGGAAGAACTAGAACAGCAATTTATTCCGAAGCATATAAAATACTAAAAAAAGATGGAAAAATAGTATCTCAAGAATTATTATGTAGAGATACCTATAAAAGACATTAAGCGGATGATTTTTGGGATATCGGAAAACTTTTCTACAATATAAAAAACAAGCTAATATTTATATACTAGCTTGTTTTTATTTCTTGCTAATTATACATATTCTTCTAAATTTATGGCTACCTTCTTTAACCAATATACATTATAAGTATTATAAAATGTGTACCTATATGCCACTACTTTCTGCATTCCAAACTCTAAAGTTCCTGTATTTTGATCATAATTTTTTGTCATTGGGCTTGTATCTGAGCCTTCTAGAGCTATTATCCAATCTATATTTTTATCTACTATCAAAAAGTCATTAATAGTCAAATTATTATATTCTTCTATATCATTAGTTACTGAAACAGTCTGATTATATCTACTTATTAAATTTTCTTTTATTAACACCATATAGGTTGCTACTCCATCATCAAATTTCTTCCTTGCTAACTTTTTTATATCATCAGAAATTTGTTCTTTCGTTTTTTCTTCTATTGGTATTTCTTCTTCACTTTTTACCCCATATTCTTCAATTGCTCTTACAAGCTTAAGTTTAAATTCTTCTAAAGTCTCTTTTCTATCATTTGATATCTTATTAATATTCATTACCTGTGATTTTCTTTTTATCGCATATAAGTCGTAAGTATTCCATAAAGTCCACGAACCTCCACATCCTCTCATTATACCAAGCTCTAATATTCCTGTACTTTTATTATAATTTTTATCTATTGTACGTATATCTGTTCCATCACCATCTAAATGCCTTTCCCATTTTACATCTTTATTTACAATAATAAAATCTTCTTCTTCAAAGTTTTCGTATCCTTCTATATTTGCTAACGAAATAGTTTGTTTATACCTTGAACTTAAATTTGATTTTAATAATACTATATCTGATTC
Organism: uncultured Clostridia bacterium; assembly: GCA_948946035.1. GTDB lineage: Bacteria > Bacillota > Clostridia > TANB77 > CAG-508 > CAG-269. The sequence goes on along the minus strand of CARBKU010000031.1, from coordinate 7,870 downwards.
TGTTCCTTCTTTATAATTTTTATCTGCCAGAGCTTTAAGATTATTTATATATTGATCTGAAGTATCTTTATAAGAAGTTTTTACATTTAAATTAGTAATAGTTTGTGCTATATATTGTTTAAACTCTTGTAATTCAGTAGGTTCTTCTAAATTTTCATCTTCAACTACTATTATAAAATCATCATTTACTTTAAAGTTATAATTTTGATACGTAATTAGTGCAAGTTTTGAATCCTCTGACTCTCCTAAGGGATTAGTAACAAACTCAATTTTTTCAATATCTTGCCTTCCTTCTAATTTATTGCAATCTGTTGCTTTTGTATTCCTATTTTCTTCTGATAATACTTCTGCTTTCACTTCTAATAACATTATTTGCAGACTTTCTTTTGCTTGTGCATAATTATATTCCTTCTCTGCAACTGAAGCTTTTCGTATTATCCCATTTTCTCCTGTTAGTGTTAGTATTGTTATTCCTGCTAATATTAATAATATTATTATTGTTATAACTAAAGCTATTAGGGTAATTCCGATTAGATAAGTTTTTATTTTTTAATTTTTTCATCTTATGTAGCCCTCCTATTATTATAATTATTTATATCATACTCGATTATATATTTCAACTCTTAGCTAAAATTCCTTATTTTAATTTTTACTTATTTAAAATCAAGTATATATAATTTTTAGAAAATCTTAAAAAAATAATTTTAGACGAAAAATGATTTTGGTTACAAAGGAAAAAGTCATCATTAAAATCTTAATCATGACTTTTTTCCTACTACATAAATTACTCTTCAAGCTAAAATCATTCTAAATTTATTTTTACATTGTAAGTGTTCCATTTGGAGTATTGGTAATTATTAATATATCTTCTTCTCTTCCATTTTTTGCATTTATATATACTAAAAATTCTTTATCATCAACTTTTCCTTTAAACTCATAGCATAATATTTCTGTTTTCCATTCAGTTGGTATAATTGCCAAACCTTCACTTTCTATATTTAAATCTTTATTCAAATTTTTCTTAGCTTCATCTTTAGAAATTTTCACTTTACTTATATCTCTTTCTTGGTGATTATTTAAATATCCTGTTGTTTCTATTCCTAATATTTGTCCATTATCCAAAGCAACTTTTACTTTTATCAAATCTGGATATGAAACCACATTTTTTTGAACATATGCATAATTAATAGTTACTATCCCTTCTTGCTTTAAGTAATATGTTTCCTTCATATTTTGAAATCCTTTTTCCGCTAAGTATTGTTTTCCTTTTTCATTTGCCTCTTCCTGTGAAATAATTTCAGAATTTACATCTCTATTAGAATTCATATAAACTACATGTCCGCCTTTTTTTGAAATAGACACATTAATTGTTTCATTATCATTATTGATAATAGAAAAATCATATACTGGAATTGTTGCATTTTCTGAATAACCTAAACTTGAAATTTCTTTTATTTTTTCTTTTCCTATTAATAATTCTGCTTTTTGTTTAGCCTGTTCTTCATCTACATCTTCTCCTGTAAGTCCTTTAGGTTCTCCACTTGTAAGATGTTCAGAGAAAGCACCATCATAAATTAAGCCTGAATACTCATGAAAGTTCTCTTCTAAATTACTAAAGCTTTCCTTAGAAATGTTGTCTACTTGTTGAGCAAAAGCAATATTACCTTTATTAGTTAATTCACCCCACTCTAATCTTCCGCTATTTAAATCTTCTGATAATTGATTTAAAGTATTTTCTAATTCTACACTATAACCATGTAAATCTTTTAAATTTTTTAAATCTTCTTCTGTTAAGCTTTCTTTATAAATATTTTTTCTTGATAAAGAATAACTATAATCACTTACTTGGTTTAAAAACCTTTCTGTATTTTCCAACTCTTGACTTTCTATTGGTAATCTACTTAAATAACTTTGTGCAAGGTTAGCCTCTCTCCATAAATTTGTTAATGTCTCTGCCCCATGTTCAGGAGTTGTAGAAATTAATGACTTAGCCAAATAAGTCTCAACATTTTGCACATAGTCAACTAATTCATAAAAAGCCATATTATAATTATTTTCAGAAGCTTGCCTGTACTCTCTTTGCTTTTTATATAAGAAAAAACCTAATACAGCAACAACAATTAAAAGAACACAAATAACACTTAGCATATGTCCCTTTTTTAACCTATCTTTCCAATCAACTAACTTATTCATAAAATCTTCCTTTCATAGTGGACGTTCCTTAAGTCCCATTTTTTAGTTATTAAAGAACACTCCTTTAATTTTTTTATTTTATTTGCAAAATCTATGTTTACCTATTGTTTTTACTAGTGGTCTAGACCATATCCATTTATTCGTAGCAGTCTGTGGATTAAAATAATAGATGCATCCGTTTGTTGGATCCCATCCATTTTGAGCATCCTGTGCTGCTTTATATACTGTTGAACCTTCTTCAATTGGTTGATTAATTTGACCATCTGCAACAGCTGTAAATGCTCCTGCTTGATAAATTACTCCTGCAATTGTGTTAGGAAATTTTGAGTCTTTAACTCTATTTAAAATTACTGCACCTACAGCAACTTGTCCTTCATATGGTTCTCCTCTTGCTTCTCCATTTATAGCTCTTGCAATTAATTGTATATCAGATGTTTTAGAACTTGCAGCATAACTTATATTTTTATCCCCTACGAAACTTGCTAAAAAAATTATTGAAATAACAGTTACAATTAAAATAATTAATAAAATTGTCGTCTTTACTATATTTTTCAAAATATCACCTTTCCTTTTTTTATATAGTTTGTTAAAAATTTTAAAAAATATTCCATTTTTTGAAATTTTTTTATATATGTGATAATATATAATTAATTCTTAAAATATATATTTAAAAAGGAGATTTTATGAAAGTATTAATTTTTTATGCATCATATGGTGGTGGACATTTAAATGCTGCTAAATCAATTAAAGATTGTATTATAACAAATTATAAAAATGTAGATGTTGAATTAATAGATTGTATGAAATATATAAATAAAACAATTGAAAAGGTAACTACTTCTGCTTACAATAAGATGGCAAAAAAAGCTCCTTGGGCTTGGGGAAAAATATATGAAGATTCACAAAAAGGTCCACTAGCACATATATCTTCAAGATCAAATCAAATTATGGCAATTAAACTTCTTAAACTTTTAAGAGAAAAAAAACCTGACTTAATTATTTCTACACATCCATTTGGAAGCCAAATGTGTAGTTACCTAAAAAGAAAAAGCAAAATAAATGCTAAAATAGCTACTATAATGACAGATTTTGCACCACACGACCAATGGTTAGTTGGAAATGATTTTACAGATTATTATTTTGTTGCACATGATTCTATGAAAAAATATTTAATGAACAAAAATATTCCTATAGAAAAAGTCTTTTCCACAGGAATTCCTATTTCTAATCGTTTTACCGAAAAATTTGACAAAGAAAAAATATTAAAGGATTTTAATTTATCTAACAGTAAACAAACTATCTTATTTTTTGGTGGAGGAGAATTTGGACTTGGCAAAACAAAAACTACTAAAATATTTGAAAACTTAGTTCAGTTAAACGAAAATATACAAATAGTTGCTATTTCTGGAAAAAATCCGGAAATGAAAAATAACTTTGAAAATATTGTAAAAAAATTTAATAAACAAGATTCAGTTAAAGTACTATCTTATACAGATAAAATTCCAGAGCTAATGAGCATTTCTAATTTGGTAGTAACAAAACCTGGCGGATTAACAACTTCTGAAAGCCTTGCATCTCATTTGCCTATGGTTATTATTAACCCAATTCCTGGTCAAGAAAAAGAAAATGCAGAATTTTTAGAAAATAAAGGTATTGCAATTTGGATTAAAAATAGTAATGGAAGTAAGATTATATTTGAACTTTTATTGTCTAACAAAGAAAAATTAGAACTTATGAAAAATAATACGAATATATTAGCAAAACCTTTTTCTACATTAGAAATTTGCAAAATCCTTTTTGATTAAAAATTATTGTCATTGGGGACGGAGAAATTTGACAATATAATAAAGCACCTCATATAATAAAATGAGGTGTTTTTTTATGTATTTAGATAACTTTTCTAGTAAAAATTTAATAGGTGTATCTAGTTCTCTTGCCATTTTAATTGGAGGTACTCTATCAGCAGAAGAAATATCCATTTTATCTGCATTTTTTAACACTCTTGGAGATAATCTCTCACTAATTGCCAGCAAAAAAGCTATAGAAGAAAATTCTCAAAATAGTAATTGCTAACATGTTACTAATAAAATCCTAAAGTTATACTTCTCTCCTTCCTTCAAGTGCCTTTGTTAAAGTAATTTCGTCAGTATATTCTAAATCTCCCCCTACAGGAATTCCATGAGCAATTCTTGTAACTTTAACTCCTAAAGGCTTAATCAATTTAGATAAATACATAGCAGTTGCTTCTCCTTCTACTCTAGGATTTGTAGCCAAAATAACTTCTTTTACTTGTCCATCAATTAATCTAGCCAAAAGTTCTTTAATTTTTATATCATCTGGACCAATTCCATTCATTGGAGAAATGGATCCATGTAAAACATGATAAACTCCCTTAAATTCATGTGTTTTCTCCATTGCAATAATATCTCTTACATCTTCTACTACACAAATTTGATTTTCATCTCTTTTATGATTACTACAAATAAAACATGGATCAGTATCTGATATATTATAGCATTTGCTACAATATTTTAAGTTCTTTTTTGCATTTAATATAGAAGAAACAAATTTGTTTGTCTCTTCCTCTGTACAATTTAACATATAAAATGCAAGTCTAGCTGCTGTCTTATGTCCTATACTTGGTAAGTGTTCAAAACTTTCTATCAATTTTTCTATTGAAGGTGAATATAATGACATTTAAACTTCCTCCTAAAATCAATTCAAGAAATGTCCTTTTTTCCTAAAAAAAGGGGTTTTAAGGAACGTCCTTAAAACCCTCCTAATCCAGGTATATTAAATTTCCCGAATTGGTCAGCTTGTGCTGAGTCAACTTTTCTTAATGCTTCGTTTATACATGTTAGTATTAAGTCTTCTAACATTTCTACGTCTTCTGGGTCAACTACTTCTGGATTTATTTTTATTTCTTTTAGAACTTTTTCTCCTGTTACTTTAACATTTATTGCTCCCCCACCTGCTGATGCTTCAAATTCTTTAATTGCTAATTCGGCTTGTGATTTTTCCATATCTGCTTGCACTTTTTTTGCTTCTTTCATTAAGTTGTTTATGTTCATTCCTCCGAATCCTCCCATTCCTCCTGGGAATCCTCCTCTTTTACTCATTTTTCTTCCTCCTTATTATTTTTTATTCTATAACATTAAATTGTATGTCAGATTTATTGGCAATGTTTTTTAAATCTTCTTCTGCACTTTGTATGTGTATTTCTTGTGGATTTGTTATATATTTTATTTGCATTTCTTTTCCACATGCCATTGAAACTAAGTTTGTAATTTCTCTAATGTTATCTTGCTTTTCTAATACTGTTTTTCCAAAAGATGTCATGCCATTTGGAAATTGTATCCCAACTGTCATGTCATTTAATTCTACTGCTTTTGTATTAATTAAATTTGTATATAATACAATTTTCCCATTTTGCTTTAGGTTATTTACAATTTCTGGCCAATATTCTTCTGAATTGCTTGAAAATTTAATTGCTGTATTTGCTTTATTTGTTGTTTTTTTGGTTTCACTCGTAGCTTTAGGTTGTGTACTTGTTCTATAGTTTTGCTGTATATTTTGTGTATATACATTATTTGTAGCTTGCATATTAATAAGTTCATTGTTTAAAGTTTTATTTGACTTTAAATATTTTTCTATTTTTTCTACTCTTTGCTCTATATTATCGTTTGTTTCTGCTTGTTTATTACATAATTTAATAATTCCAGCTTGAAACATTATTGTTTTTTGTGTTGACCATTTTATATCATTTTCTAACTCTGATAATTTATATACTAAATCAATTAATTTTTCTTTTGATGTGTTTTCTCCTAAGGCTTTTATATTTTCTTTTTCAGATTCATTATATAATTCCAATTTTCCACTTGCTTTATATACTAATATATCTTTAATGTATTTAATCACTTCCCAAAGTAAGTTTGTAATATCTTTTCCTTCTTCTAATACAGTATCGATATTTTTTAGTGCCTCATCTACATTATAGTTTATGATTGATTCTGTTATACTATGAACAAAAGTTATTTTTGGAATACCTACTAAATCTTTTATTTTATCTTCATCAATTTTATTTTCCCCATCTTGTATACACCTTTCTAATATTGAAAGTGCATCTCTTAGAGCTCCTTCTGATAACACTGCTATTATATTTAATGCTTCTTCTGTTATTTCTATATTGCTTTCTTTGCATACAATATCTAATCTCTTTTTTATATTTTCGTTTGCTATTCTTTTAAAGTCAAATCTTTGACATCTTGATAGTATCGTTGCTGGAAGTTTTTGTGGTTCTGTAGTTGCTAAAATGAATTTTACATGTTCTGGTGGTTCTTCTAATGTTTTAAGTAATGCGTTAAATGCTCCTGTTGATAACATATGAACCTCATCTATAATGTATACTCTATATTTTGCCTTTGTAGGCAAAAAATTTACTTCTTCTCTAATACTTCTAATGTCTTCTACACTATTATTAGATGCAGCATCCATTTCTACTATATCTGTAAGTGATCCATTGAGTGCCCCAATACAGATTTCACATTCATTACATGGTTCGCCATCTTTTGGATTTAAACAATTTATGCTTCTTGCAAGTACTTTTGCTGCTGTTGTCTTTCCTGTACCTCTACTACCATTGAATAAATATGCATGCCCCACTCTATTTGCTGTAATTTGATTTCTTAATGTTTTTGTTATATGTTCTTGCCCAACTATTTCACTAAACGTTAATGGCCTAAATTTTCTATAAAGAGCTGTGTACCCCATTTTTTCACATCCTCTATACTTAAAAAATGGCTGCATTTAATCTCTCTATGGAAAGTCTCCACATAAAGATGTCTACTTATTGCTGCTTCCTTCCGGACCTGACAAGATTCATAGGTCTTTATTGGATACTCTCCATACAAAGATTAAATACATACCATATGCATTATATACTGAATTGTAATTTGAATCAAGTAAAATATAAAAAAATTACCAGTAATGATAAGAATTTTAACAATAATAATATTATTTTAAATAGCGTGAGAAGATTTATAATTAATTTTTTATTCTTTTAAAAATAAAATTATCTAAATCTGTTTTTTCAAATGAAGTCGTTCCTTGCTCCACAACATTATCTATTGGAACATCTAAAGAAATATTTGCCAAATACTTTTTGCTTGATTCCAATTTTATTATTATATCAAAATTCAATTGTGCCTTTAAATCTTCTTGCGTAATACCAGTATTTTTTAATAAATTATTATGATTTACTTCATCATCATTTGAAATATATTGTGCTACTTTATCATTTGCATATCTAAATGCAACAATACCACCTTGGTTTGAAATCTGCATATTTTTAATATTTGTATTCATTGCTCCTAAATACTCGATAGAATCTGTTTCATTTTCTATAACATTAACAAACATAGGTCTTTCAGGAGCTATTTCTGGTTTATATATTACCTTCTCCCCTTTTTCTATATTTTTATTAATATTTATATTAGTAATATTTATACTTTTTATAGCTTCATCTCTTGTATATTCATCATTTTTTTCTATATATATATATATATCATTATTTTGGTTAACATCAAATGCCCATTTATTTTCTCCACTATCTATATCCATTCCTTCTGTTGAACTTATAATACTAATTTTTGATAAATCAAAAGGCATATTTGTTTCA
>CARBKU010000030.1 GCA_948946035.1 uncultured Clostridia bacterium | reverse complement strand
CTTTTTCTGTCATTCTTCCCACTTCCAAATTGATTTTTTCCTATTATATCATAACTTTCATTAAATTTATCAATTTTTTTAAAAAATGTAAAAAAAATAAAGGTACTAACCACTCGTTAGAGTAATTAGTACCTTATATATTATTTATTTTTTGTAAAGATTATAGCTTTTATTTCATCTTCTTTTATCATTCTATGTTCAATAGTTGCACCATTATTTGGATTTACTATTTCAGCATAATAATCTCTATTTCGTATATCTAAAATCGAAGCTTTATTTCCATTATTTAGTTCTACTACATCAAATTTTTTTAGTTTCATATTTTTGTCCTTTCTATACACTTATATAATAAATTCTATTTTTTTGCAACTAATATTTAGGAGTTCCATACCCCATTACCTGTACATCATCAAGTGAGTACATTCTTTCAGCACATTTATTATCAGTATTTCCTTCAATAGTATAAATTGTTCTATTCGTAATATCAGTTCTTGTTACTATTCCAACATGATCAGAACTGCCGTCTTGATTACCATTTTCATCATACCAGTCAAAGAAGATTATATCTCCAATTATAGGATAATAGCTTTCTCCTCTATCATTCCATTGATTTTTATCTTTAAACCATGTTATACCATCATTACAAGCTGCAAATTTTGGAATAATACCTTTATCTATGTAACCACACTCATTTGCACACCATGATACATAACAAGCACACCAATGCACATGCTCTGTAAATCCATACCATTTCCAGAACTTATCTCCTCCCTCATTTCCAATTTGTGCTTTAGCTACTAATACAATTTGACTACTAGGTATTTGAGAATAATCATAATTTTCATCTCCTTCACTATTAAAGATAACTGCTACAAATCCACCAATTAATACTATAATTAAAACAACAACAACAGCAACCCAACCACCTGCCATTATCAATGAAACGATTGCTTTTGTTGCAGCTATCATTGCTTTTATTGTTGCAATTGTAGCTTTTACTGTAGCTTGTATTCCTTTTATAGCAGTTTTAGTAGCCTGTTTTGCAATTTTTGCAGCTCTTTGCGACATTTTAATTGATTCTTGAGTTACTTTCTTTGTATTTTTTAATACTTTTTCAGTAGTCTTTATTCCTTTTTTAGTTACTCTAGTTGTTTCTTTTCCAGTTTTTATTGTATTTTTAGCAGTATTTTTTATTGTTTTCTTTGTAGTACCTTTAGCAAGTTGTTCAGCTTTCTTATTTTTAATTTTAGACTTGAATTGAGCTATTTTTTCTTTGCCTTTAATTATATTTTCTTTTGTTTCTTGTACTGATTTTTTTCCATAACTATTAAATTTTTCTGCACCTTTTCTTGTAGAATAGTTAATACTGTTCTGTACTTTTACACTAGCAAAATTTTCTGGATTTTCATTCGCTTCTTGAGTATATTCATTTATTTTTTCTTTTGCAATTACAATATTATTTTTAAATTTTTGAGCTTGTACTACACTTTTATCTAATGTCTTAACTGTACCTCTTACTTTTGTTTTGATGTCTGCCATGTACTACACCTCCTTTGCTACTACAACAATTCGACCATTCTTTCTTGAATATTCACAAGTTGAAAGTGTTATCAATTTATCTCCATAATTTGCTGTTTTTCCTGTTTCATAAAATTGTAATTGTTTGCACATAGAAACATAATCATTAAAATCTTGACTATTTTTTGCATTATTAAATGAATAATACTTAAAACCATTATCACTATATACAACAGTCTTAAATGTCGCTATAACTTCATATACATGTTCGATAGTCAATTCATTTTCTAATGTATAAAACTTTATATATTTATGATTATTGTAAAATGATTTTTTCTTATAATTTTCTAGCTCTCCAAACATTGCATTATTCTTTATGTGATGTCCATAAATAACTAAATTATCACTATTTTTAACATCACAATACTTTGCTAAATACGGAGTACCATAATAAGAATAATTTTTATAAATATTTCTTCTCAAATAATAATCTTCGTTTTGCATAACAGGATAATCAATTCTCGTTCCGTCTATCTTAATCCAACCTACTAAATCATTATTTATCTTATATAATTCGTTTAAATCAATTGTTTCTTTTTTATCTTCAGTATTGTTATTTATTATTTCTGTTGTAACTATGTCTTGAATATCTTCATATTGTTTATCTAAATTTCTATTTTCTAAAACTTGCTTAATAAAAAAATAACTACTAATAGCTAAAATAACTATTAGTAGTAAAATTCCTAAAATTATGAATATATTTTTTCTTTTTTTCATCTTATCCTTCTCCGAATTTAGTAGTCATTAATCTATATAATTCTGTATTTTTTGGATACTTATTAACAAATGGGACTAGAGAGCTACCACCTTTTAATAAGCCTTCTCCTGGTCCAACATTTGTTATATAACTCATCTGTAAATCAGATATATTCAATAATTTTGCAAGTTCTACTCTATCGGTACTCGCTTGATTAAGCATTACTATAAATTCAGAGTTTGCAAGCATTGTTCTTGCAGTATGACTTTGTAATAAATCCTCTACATTTTGTGTAATACCAGTACAGAAAGCACCATATTTTCTAACTCTTTTCCAAAGAGTAAAAAGAAAGTTTGCTGAATATTCATATTGGAAAAGCAAATATATTTCATCTATAAATATATAAGTGTTTTTTCCTTTACTTCTATTTGATGTAATTCTATTTAATATAGAATCTAATACTACAAGCATTCCAATAGGCAATAATTGTTTTCCTAAATCTAGTATATCGTAACAAATTAATCTATTATCAGTATCAACATTAGTATTTTTTGCAAATGTATTTAATGAACCATTTGTAAATAATTCTATTGCAAGAGCTATTTCTTTTGCTTCAGGTTCTTGTTGTCTTAATAAATCTTCTCTAAAGTCTTGTAAAGTTGGTGGTATGCCCTGATAATTTCCCTGTTGAAATACTCTATATACATTTGCAGTACATCTATCTATAATAGATTTTTGTTTCGGTCCAAGATTACCACTACCAATTAATTGCTCACATAAAGACAAAATAAACTCTGATTTTAGAATTACTGGATTTGCTCCATCTCCATATTCAGAGTTCATGTCCATTGCATTTATATGATTATCACTTGTAGATGATATTTTAATTACTTCTCCACCAAGTGCTTTAATAAGTGGTGAATATTCTCTCTCTGGATCTATAATTATTATATCAGCATCTTTATCTTTTAATATTATAGAACTTATTTCTTGTTTTCCTGTAAATGATTTACCACTTCCAGATACACCTAGAATAAATGAATTCCCATTTAAAAGTTGTTTCCTATCAGCAATAATCATATTCTTGCTTATTGTATTTTGACCATAAAAAATACCATTCTCGTGCCTAATTTCTTGCACTTTGAATGGCATAAATACTGCTAAACTTTCAGTAGTTAATGTTCTTAAAGCATCTATTTTTCTTGTTCCAAATGGTAAGACTGTGTTTAATCCGTCCATTTGTTGATATTTTAATATACCCAACTGACAAAGATTTTTTCTAGCAGTTTGCAGAACAGATTCTGTATCATTATTAAGCTGTTCTTTACTTTCAGCAGTTAATACAATAGTTAATACTGAAGAAAACATTCTTTGATCTCTAGTAGTTAAATCATCTAAAAACTCTTTAGATTCATTTCGTTGTTGCTCCATGTCGTAAGGTATTATGGCAGAAAAATTATTATTAGCATTTTGTTTTCTCTGCCAATTTGTAATATTAGTTTCAATGCCTAATCTTCTATTTTCTGCTTCACGAATTGCTTCATCCATTGGTATTGGAATAATATCTAATGATAACATCATATTTCTATTTAATTCAGTAAGTTCTGCAACCATACTATCTTTTATGAAACTAGCATATTCTTTTAAGAATAATACTCTACCATATCTCTCTCCTATTTTGAAAAAATCACTTTGAAATTCAACACTATCAGGACAAATAAAATCTTTAAAATCATGTCCTTTTTTCATAGTTTCGTGAATATCAAAGTGAAATGATGTTTCTTCTCCAGTTCTGTAAAAATCATGTGCTATTCTTAATCTTTCTTCAGCATCAAGTTCAACACACTTTGAACCTAATGTCCCAAAATGACTTATTAGATCTGCACCAGCTCTTGAAAAATAATTTCTTGCTTCTTCAATCGACTTTTTATATATAGATATAGTTATTATCTTTTCTTGGACAATTTCATTTGCTTTTTTTGTTTGTGATAATAACATTTGATTATATTCTTTTCTATATTTATCTAATTCATCATGTTCTTCTTTTAAAAGCATTGTTTTCTCAAAATCTAATTTATTTATCCTTCTATTATTTATAGTTATTTTTGTTGTTGCACCTGTGTCTAAAGCATTTAAGAGTTCTGAATAATCCAAAAACATAGATTCTTTATCTTCTCTTGATGCTACTGCATAGTTTATATCAACAAATTTAAAAGATTTGGAGTATTTATTATTTCCTACTAAAAATATTCCATCTTCCCAAATTGCTTTTACTGGAATAATGTCTTGTACTTTTTTGGGAACAACAAATTTTTCCTTATCTTGTTTAAATATTTTCGTTAGTGTTTTCATCTATCTTCTCCTTCCCTATTTTCAACTTTTTTTTTAATTTTTTATCTTTAATAACTTTTTCTTTTTTAGGTTTCCTAACATCTTTTAATTGAAGATTTTCAATATCTTCTTTGTAAATCTCATAATAAAAATTCGTAGATTTAAAGTATAATCTTTTTGGAGATAATATTTGAGATTTAATCCATGCCATTACAAATTTTTCAGCAGTCATACCGTTGTATTTAACGAAACCTAAAACTGCAAATGGTGCAGCTCCTAATATGCACATCCAGGATAAAGTTTCTATTCCAAAGAATGGTTTAAATGCAAAATATAAAATAACAGCTACAATACAAGCTAGTAAAGAAAAAATGAACTGTCGCATAGACAGTCCAAAAAATATACTTTCAGTAAATTCTCTAATATCTTTATTTATTTTTACTTCCATTATCTAGCCTCCTTATATTTATTTTTCTGTTTTCGTAATGCAGCTTGTTCTTGTTCAAGTTTATCTTTAACTTGACTAAAAACATCTTCATTAATAATTTTATATTTTTTAGGTTCTGCCTCATCTGTTTGCAATTCAACTAATCTATCAATCATTCTTTCTCTTAAATCTGGACTAATACTATTTAAAAATTCTCCGTAAGTTGTAATATCAGGTTCATATATGTCTTTACCTACTTTAAAGAATTTCAAATCTCTCATTTCAATTTTTCTGTTGTAATCTACAATAAAATCTGGTATATCTTCAAATCTTATAATAGCTTCATCAATACCATCATCAACATAGAATAATTCGGCTTTTGACTTAATTAATTCTTTAATTTCTTCTTCAGTATAAAACTCAAATTCAAAATCTTCTTTTGGTTCTTTTTCTTCAACTTTATCTGTAAAAGTATTTGCCAAATTTTCTCCATTTAAAGCTCTTTTAAAGTCTGTTTTTGCTTTTCCTATATCATTTGAATAATAATAACCATAACTCCAATCAATAGTGTTATCTTTAATCTCATAATTAAAAGCAATAATATATTCTTTTGTTCCATCATTAAATGTTCTTTCTACTAATGCAATAGGTTGTTCTTTTCTATAACCTAAATCCATTACAAACATTCCATTATTTAATGCTCTTTGTCTTTTATCTTCGTTCAAACTAAACACCTCCTATAATCCCATCATTTCTTTTACAATTCTATCTGACATTCGTACTGTTCCCACCAGAACTAGCATATTAAATATCAGTTCTCCAACATATTTCCAAACCATAGTTACTGCTTCTGCACCTGTGTCCACACTTGGACCAGAACTTGCAAAGACGGAGAATATAACACAAGAAAGAATTATAACTGCACCTTCTAAACAAACTCCTGCAAATGATTTTATAAAACTTTTACCTATTTGGTCGCTTGGTTGTCCTGCAAAAGATGACAATGGTATTGGAGATAATGCCATATACATATAAATTTTAAAAAACCTACCATATACTGTAAGTATTAAAATAAATGACAGTACAGTTATAAATAAACTACCTAACAAAGTTACAGCCCATAAAGGTATTTGTTCAAAAAATCCTAAATTATTTATTGCATCAACTATACTTCCAGGAAGTGATGTAGGACTATTTAAAAGAGAGGTTTTTGTCATTACTTGCATTGTTATCCCATAACCTATGCTTAATATTGCATTCATTATTTCTATTCCGTGAGTAACTACAATTTTAGCAATAGCAAATCTTATAAAGAGTCGCAGGGCATGTTCTGGTTTCTTAACTTCAGTCAAAGAACCACAAGTTTTCATTACTCCTATAACAAAAAATAATACAAGTAATGCTAAACCTATTGCTTGCATTGCTCCATTTATATTCATAATCACTTTCCAGATAGAGCCACCTTTAAAATCCATAGGATGAGTTACAACTAATTCATATATTTCTGTTAATTTTCCATTCCAAGTATTTAAAGCATTTTCTAAATTACTTTGAATCCAACTCAATTTTGTTCCCTCCTTATTATCAAAATCAAATTAGACAGGTTTTTATCTTTTAATAGATAAAATTACCTGTCTAATCTTTAAATTAAATTTTAGCCACCTGTAATCAAGTTTAAGATTTCTTTAGCAAATGTTATAACAATACCACCTGCTAAAGTCATTATTCCATTGGCTCTTTGTGTTGGATCATGAGATTTTAAACTCATTCCTACTTGAACTATACCAAAGCCAAGAATTATCATACCAACAGCTCTAATTAATCCAAATATAAAATTAGATAAATTATTAACAACTGCTAATGGATCATCAGAAGCAAATACATTTACTTGTTGAAATATAGTTAATGCAGCTACATATCCTATTATAAATGCTCCCCTACTTAAAATTTTCTTTCCTAATTTTCCTCTTTTGTTTTCATTTTTAATTTCAATTTTATTTTTCATGTTCTTAAATTCCTTTCTTCAAATTTTAAATAAACATAATATTGGTTTTTAGGCACAAAAAAAGAGCCACAATAATCAAGCTCTAGCTCAATTATTGTAGCCCTTTTAGCAACCTACATTATAATTTATTTTTATAATAATTCTTTCAATTTATTTTCTGACATTTTTAAAATCTGCTCAAGTTTATCTTCTTCTAATGATTCTTCTTCTAAATGCTTGACAGCATCATCATATTCTTTTAATAAATCATTACTATACAAGAATGTAATATAATCATTTTCATTAGTTTTTCTAACAATTATGCTTAATGCCGCTTCAATTTCTTGAATTAAATTAAATTTTTTACTCATATTATTACCTCTTCTTTTGTATATTTTAATTGATTATACTATTAAAAAATGTCATAATACAAGACAAATAATTCGACATATTTCTACATTATAAATTGCTTTCCTTGATATATTCATCAATTTCTTCATTTGATAATAACTCATAATCATTATCTTGTAATTCTATATCAATAATATCTTTTGTACTTAAATCTATATCTTCAAGATTAAATGAAATACTTCCAATAGAATTTTCAGTTGTACCATGAATATATGGTTTTCCATTTCCTATTGGAGTTTTATTAGCATTTGGATGTTCTTTTAAATTATATTTAAAATCTTTTACTGGTCTTTCGCCTCTAATAAATAGTAACGCATATTGATTATCTAACATTCTTACTTCATCTGGAGTCAATAACTCTCTGCCTGCCATTTGGTCATTTGTAGAATAACTGCCATGACTTCCATAAGAATGACCATAAGTATTTGTATCAATAGTTGCTTTTCCTAATAATTCGCTTACATATTTATGTGTACTTTGTTCATTACCACCTAAATATAAAAATTCATCACAATTTCCGTACTATACTTTCCCACTGCTTTTCGAACAATGCTTTTAATTGTGCCAGGTTTTGCAAAATAATAGAAACAGAAACTTCTCTGCTTCTCATTACAGATAAAATTTTATCAAAATCATCTGGTAAAGATACATTTGCAAATTCATCCATTACAAAATGAACATGCACAGGTAAACTTCCACCATATTTATAATCTGCTAAATAAAATAATTGCTGAAATAGTTGAGTATATAAAATACTTACTAAAAAATTAAATGAAGTGTCATTATCTGGTATAATAGCAAATAAAGCAACTTTCTTTTCGCCAAGTGATGGTAAATCTAGTTCATCTGTTGCAGTTAAACTTGCTAAACTATCCAAATTAAATTTTTCTAATCTACTAGCAAGAGTAACTTGTATTGATTTTAAAGTTTTTGCTGAACCTGAATGATATGCTCTATAATACTTTAATGCAATATGTTCTGGATTTTTCGTTTCTAACCTATTAAATAACATATCAAGTGGAGATATGTATTCGTCATCATCTTCTTTTACATCTCCTGCCCTTAATAATTCCATTACCATTACAAAATTTTGTTCTTCTTCAGGTGCTTCATATTTTAAGTAAAATATTAAAGCAAGTAACAACATACTAGCTGCAGTGTCCCAAAACGGATCATTACTTTGACTTCCTTTAGGTGTAGTAGATTTAAATAGGTTAGTTACCAATTTTTGAATATCATTATCTGTTTTGATATATACAAAAGGATTATAACAATGAGATTTTTCCATATTAATTAAATCTAATACTCTTATCTCATAACCTTTTTCTTCTAATAAATGTCCTGTATCTCTTACTATTTCTCCCTTTGGATCTAAAACAACATAAGAGCTATTTGCTTGTAAAACATTAGGTTTGCAATAGCTAAAAGTTTTACCTGCACCTGAACCGACCTACTACCAAAACATTTACATTTCTTCGATGCTTTTTTCCATTTAGTCCTAAAGCTACATTTTTAGTTAATAACTTATTCATATTTTCTTTTTGTCTATATTTCTTATTTAATGTTGCAGCACTGCCCCATTCTGCTGAACCATATTCTTCTTTTCTTCTGTAATTTTTTCGAGTAGATTCATAAACCATTATTCCTAAAAAATATATAATCAAAAAAATAAGAATAGTTCTAATACTATCCTCACAAAAATTTATTTTGAATATATTATTAAAAATAGTTTCACTATTTTTTACTATTTCAATTAGTCCTCCACTTAAATATGGAGCAATCAATAGTGCTAACCATATTATAGGAATAATACCTACTACATAAATTATTTTACGAGTATTCTTATCATCTTGCACTTATATAACGCTCTCCCTTAAATTTTGATTTTTCTACTGGGGCATCAAATAATTTCATTAGTAAATCATCAATAATTTCAGTATCAATATCTTCTTTTATTTTCATATTTCTAAATTCATTAAGAGCATTAATAATCAATTTATAATCATATTTATCTAATTTTATTACTCTAGTTTCTTCCAATGTTTTCCCCCTATCTAGCATCTTTAACTTTAGGTGCTTTTTGTTTTCGTGTTGCAACTTCTTTCACATCCTTTTCTTGTGCTTTTTCTTTAATTGCCGCTTCTTTTCTAACCTCTTCTTTAATTTCTGCTAATTCTTTTCTAACAGATTTTTTCTTATTCAAAGGTTTAGATACCCCTTCGGTTTTGATTAATGTTTTTGAGGAATGCTCTGACTGAGGGTTTTTTACAGTCATTGCATAATTGAAATTTTCAGGTTGCACATTTTCTTTTTGAATAGGTTTTTGAGATAAAACTTCTTCAAGTAATTCTTCTTTAGATTTTTCTTGAACACCTTTATCTTTTGGATTTTGACTTTCTTTTCTTTCTTCAATAGCTTTTTGTACCACTGTTTGAACTTTAGCAGTATCTATTGTTGTTAGTTTAAATCTTTCAACTATTCTATTTATTCTCGGTGCATCTTCATCTCTTACCATTATATCTACCATACCATCAAGATTTTTATTCTTTTTATCTATTAAAGCACTATAAAGAATTCCATAGCTATCTGCATTTTTTTGAAACATTTTTAAATCTTCTTTTTTTATTGAAAATATTTTTAATGCTTTTCCAGATTTAATCATATTATTTAATTTTGTTTTGCCCTTTGTTTGTTTTTGATCTTTCATAATTGTATATAACATAGCAGCAATATTTTTAGCACCACTACCAGTTAATCTTGCAATTACTTCAAAACCTTCTAAACTTAATCGTACTACTTGTTCAGCAGAATCTCCTGATACACTCATTATTTGTTTTTCTCCTTTCTTAATTTAGATTTTTTATTTTCTTTATTTTTCTCTTGTTCTTCTTGATAATCTAATTCATTAAGATTATCTTCTATCTTTGGTAATCTACTTTTAATATCTTTACATCT
>CARBKU010000029.1 GCA_948946035.1 uncultured Clostridia bacterium | reverse complement strand
AAGTATATCAACAACAAGAATAAACTACATAGTAGATGCAGATATAAAAGGTTTCATTGAACTTTTTATTAAGTTCGTTGTAACCTGCTTCGTTGTTATTGTTTCGGGTGTTTTTTTATGTTCAAAAACTGCTATTTTAATGCTACCCGATTGAATTTATTAAAACTCATTAAACTTTATTAGCAATTTTCTATCTTTAAATTTACATTACATACTATATCATATTTTAATTGAAATTTCAATTAAATATCAGTATTTTTTCAAAAACGGTATTTTAAAAAATAGAGTTAATCTTTTCAATTTCTTTTTCCTTAAATTCATGAAATACACTTGTATATGTATTTAGTGTAACTTGTATGTCTTTATGTCCCAATATTCTTTGTAAAACTACTGGACTTACTCCATTTTCAATACATCTTGTTGCAAATGTATGCCTTAACATGTGTGTGTTTACTTTACTTTTTGTTATATTACATTGATATACAGTTTTAGTCTTTCTTCCACCTTTTATCCCTACTTTTTTCTTATAAACTCTAATATCTGCATTTTTACATAGTTTTTGAAATCTTGAATTGAAACTCGTAGCATGTATAAAGTTCCCATTTTTCAAAAATAGAAAGCCCCTCTTTTTATCAATTTTGTATTCTAATAATTTATCGTATAAAGCATTTAATATAGGAACATCTCTCATACCTGCATAAGTTTTTGTTGTATTTTCTAATAAAATTCTCCCCTTATCAACATGGCTTAATGTTTTTCTTACATATATTTTTTTATTTTCAAAGTCTATATCTTCTCTTTTTAGTGCTAATATTTCACTTATTCTCATACCTGTATATATAGCTATATAAAATACTATTGTATAATCATCATACCCCTTATCTAGCTCTTTTATAAATCTTTCTTCCTCTTCTACTGTTAGTGCATCTATTTCTTTTGTAGGTTTACTAGATTTTGGTTTCATTATATATCCTTTTAAATCAAAAGGATTCTTATCTACTATATCTCTAATTCTTGCTTCATTAAAAGCACCTTGTAATTGTTGCCATACTTTCGTGATTACTGATTGTGAATACGAAGTAAGAGTTTGACTTTGCATATTTATTATACTTCTAGTAACATTTTGAATTGGAATATTTGCAAAAGGTAATATTTTCTTCATTATATCTATCGATTCTCCAATTCGTATGTATGATGCTCTTTTTATAGAATTAGTATTATATTTTAGTTCTCTTATTTCTTCAGCAATATCTACTATTGATAACTTATTTGTTACATCTGTCCCATCTTGCATTTCTCTCTGGATTTGCTCCATTTTATCTTTTACTTCTTTTCTTGTATCTCCATAAAGGCTTTTTCTTATTTGTTTTCCATTTCCATCTCTTCCTAATGTAACTTGTCCTACCCATTTCTTTGTTGCTTCTGAATAATAAATAGTTCCTTCTCCATTACCTCTTTTTCTCATTGTTCTTGCCATAATTTCCTCCATTTCCAAAAAGAAGATTACTCAAACATTCTTGCAGCAATTTTTTCTAACATCATTTTTTTAGTTTCTTCATCTACACAAAATTCATATATGAATACTGCTCTTTTATCTGCGATTAAATTTGCTCCACAGTTTTTTATTAGTGGAAAACCATAACTATGAAATCTCTCTCTTGCTTTCACAACTCCTATTCCTCTCCAATCAGAGTATATTTCTGGAGTTATTGTGTCTGGTAAATCTTCAAATTTTATATTTGATTTTTTTACTTTCATCAAATCCTCCTAACTTTCAAAAGTTAGTCTTTGATGTAATCAAAGACTAACCCATTTTTTTTATTATGTGAAATGTGCAAATTCAAAAATCTCAATGATTTCATACATTTGACAATTCTTTATTTTCTATCTTTAACATTTTCTGCTTGTTTTTCAACTTCATCTGGAGAATATAAATCAATAAGAGTTAATATATATTTTCCAAATTCTTCGTTTGAAATTTCCAAATTTCCTGTATGTTTTAAATATTCTCTTGCTACCATTCCATAAGATGCAATTTGATTTCTTGTAACAAATTCTGTTTTTTCTTCTATTCCCTCTCTATGTGGCACTTCTTTTTTTATTTTTTCTAAATCTATTCCTAATGAAATAATAAGAGCTTTATCTACCTTTCTCAATTCTCCAGTATCTAAAGCTCCTATATAATATTTTAATCTTGATTTGTCTATTGCTCTGATTTGTTCTGTTAAAACAAGTGAATTTTGTTTCAGTCTATCTTTGTACCCTTTTATATAAACATGAGTAGGTATTATAGATTTTGAATTTACTTTACTTGTTATTGGTGCAATTATAACAGTTGGACTATGCTCATTTCCTATATTGTTTTGCAATATTACTACTGGTCTTACTCCTGTTTGTTCACTTCCTACATAAGTTTCATCTAATGCTGCATAAAACAAATCTCCTCTTTTTATTTCCATCTTATTATTCTCCTTTTTTTCTTTGTAATTTTTTAACCATTCCATTTGTTCTTGATCTTCTAATATTCTTTCTTCCTCTGTTTTACTCATACTTGAATATAAAATCATTAAATATGTAAATGTTGTAATAAGTATAAATAGTATTAAAAATATAATTAGTAAAATATTCATTGTTTTATTTCTCCTTTTTTATTCAAAAAGGCTACCTTATAGATTAGATAGCCTTTTACATTACTTTCTATCTTCTCCTAAAATTCATTAAATGGCAATTAGCTAAATTGCTCCACAGGACTTCCACCTACCTGCTTCTAACAGATTTGTTTTCAATGCGTGGGACGGTTTTATCTCGCTCGTGCTATGACTAAACAAGTGTATCATTATACCTACTACTTGTCCTCGCCTTATAAGTGGCTATCTTATATTTAAGTAAAGTAATTTGCGAGATTACTTTTTAACTAGCTCGAATAGTAGGAATGTATTTAATGAATTGTTATTAACTTTTCAAAGTTCCGTTTTGCTTCAAAAAAATAAACAAGTGAAAGAGTTTTTATACCCTCTCACTTGTTTGCTCACTTTTTGGCTAATTCACACCCCCTGTTTTTAAAAAAATTTTTAATTTTTTTAAACCTTGGGCAATACTTTTATCAATTTTAGTTCTACAAACTCCCTCTATTTCGGCAATTTCTGGTATTGTTTTGTTTTCTTCAATATGTAACTCTATTCTTCGTTTTTGTTTTTCTGTTAGATGTTTCTTTGCTTCTTTTAACTTTTCTAATTCTATTTTTTTAATAAATTCCTCTTCCATAGTATTTGTTTTTAAAAATGCTTTTGCATATAAACTTATCTCTGTTTGTTCTGACTGCTCTACATATCTACTATTTTGATTTTTAATTCTTGTGTATGCTTTTTTTGATTCTATATAAGCCTCATAAATGTTTTTGTTTATTTCAATTTTGCATTCATTGTTTACACTATCTTTAAAATAAATATAATATTTATCTGTTTCTTCTATATGTTCTACAATATATTCATCTACTTCATATTGCATTTTTCCTACCTCCAATCAATTCGTTTTTTTGAATTGATTGGTAGGTGGGCTACGGCAATGTTTCTCTTTTAGGGAATAAAAAAAATCAAATATACAACACATAATTGCACATTTGATTTGAAATAGGCACAAATATCTAATATTTACATTTTTTAATGCAAATACTTGTGAAATTGCTTTTACTTTTCTATTTGTCCCTCTCCCCATATAAAAAACTCCCTTACAGAATAGTGCCTAAACAAAATTCTTAAAGGAGTTTTAAATAATTAAAAAATAAATCAATACTATAATCAAAGTCTAAAATATGTATTTGTAATTATCTTGTGTTTTCTTTCTATCTTTTGAATTGCCTCCCTTTTAAGACTTTGATTAAGTTGCTTGCATTATATAGAGTTTTCTTTTTCTAATGTCAAAAAAGGGGGAATATGGCGAAAAAGGGCGAAAAAAGGCTGAATTTTCTTTTACTATTTTTTCCATTTGTATTGTGTTTACATAATTTTTATGGTATAATGTTATCGAATTTATTAAATAGACATTTGTAGGAGGGTTTATAGATGCAAAGAATCCTTATTGCTAATCCTAATGTTGAGCAAAGATTAAAACTTTGCCAATGTCTTGCAAATGATAAAAGGTTGGAAGTAATAGAAACAGCTGATGGAAAAACAGCTTTAGAGAAATATCTTGATATTAAGCCTAATGTATTAGTTTTAGATTCTTGCCTACAAGATATAAATTGTATTGAAATAATTGATAGATTATCTACAAATATTGCAGATAAGAAGAATAACAACATTATATTAACAGCTCAAAAAGAAGAAAACTTGAATTTGTCTAATGCTGCTAGAATATACAGAGTTATATATAAAGATGAAAACTCAAATGACTTCTACGATACAATTAAAGAAATGTATCTTTTTGGAGAATATGAAGAATTAACTAACGAGGAACTTGACTTATTGTTTTTAACACTAAAAATTCCTTTAAATTCAAATGGAACTAATTACATAAGAGAAGCTATTTTTGAATGCTACTACTACCCTGACTTGCAGAAAAAATTGAAAGATATTTTTACTATAATTGGACAAAGACATAACAAACCTAATTCGGCAATACGATCTAGTTTTAGAACTGCATTAGAACGATTAAATATGTATAGAGATACTATCAACTGCCCTATTATGCAATATTTTGATATTGAAGAAAATATAACCCCAAAAGATTTTTTAGAAATTGCAGTAATGTATTTACATCTACAAAAAGGAAAGAAGAAATAAGTTTTATAAAAACCCATTCCTTCTTTTTTTAGTTTATGCGTTTTCTTTTAGCTCTTTATAGCCTTTCATTATATTGTCTATTTCCATATTGTTTATTGGCTCTGATACAAATGTATTCAAATTTCTTCCCATTAGATTATATGCTGTTTGCATATATTCATCACTAACAGTATCACTTGTAATTATATTGAATATTGGTACATCATCTTTTAAACTTTCTTTTGATTTTCTCATTATTTCCATACTATCCATATTGTCTAAATTCATCTTTGCAAAAACCATTTCTGGCTTTGATTCTATAATTTTGTTATATGTTTCTTTTCCATCTGCTGTTGTACCTACTAACTCAACATAGTCTAAACCTTTTATTTTATCTACTATCTTATTTCTTATTTCTTCGTTATTATGGGCAATTAGAATTTTTATTTTTTTCATTCTATTCTCCTCTAATTCATACATAAATTCTACTGGATTTTGATATAGTGCATTTCCCTTTTTCACATCTACACCATGTTCTGTTTTTATTATATCTCCATTTGCTATTAGCAAAGTATATTTATCTTCCATGTCCTTTTCTTGTCTAAAGTCTGTTTCTCCTATATTTCCAAAATGTCTAAATGCATTTCTAGTTTTTTCAAATTCTGCATCTGTTATTGCAAATTCGTCTTTATTTCTCTCTGCTGTTTCTCGAAGTGGCATAAATTTAAAGAATTTCCATTTGCTAATATTATAATTGTTTAGGAACTCTCCTAGCTGCTCCATTTCATTTATATTTTTCTTGCTGACTACTGTATTGATATTGATTTTTAAACTTTTTCCCTTAACATAGTCTAATATAGTTTTAACCTCTTCAAAATGATTTCTGCCTCTTCCTAGTTCTTCATTGGTATCATCATTTATTGTATCTAGTGATAATGTCAAAGAATCTAAATAGTCTAAAATCTCTCTCATATTTTCATTTTGTGCTAATACCATTCCATTTGTTATTAGCTTGTTTTTTATACCATTTTCTTGTGATATTTTCAATAGTTCTTTTAAATTTGGATATAGTAGTGCTTCTCCCCCTGTCCATGTTATATTATTTACTCCATCTTTAATTAAATTATTCAATATCTTTTTGTTTTCTTCATAAGTTAGATCGTTAATACCTAAAAATCTGTGGCAATATTTACAATTTTGATTACACTTTGTGGTAATATTCCAACAAACTCTCTTTTTCTGCATCTTTAACATCCTTCTTTCTTTGAAATTGATACATGAATATTATATCTTGTAAGATTTTTCCTGTCTATTCTCAAATTTTTAATCGCTATTAAATATTTTTTAACGCAAAAAAAGAATACCCTTTGTTTCAAGGATATTCTGCATATTTTCTAATATTCATTTATTATCTATTTTTTAAGTATTTTTTTATAAATTTCTTATCTACTTGTGTTAGCATATCTTTCATATATACTAAATTTATACTTAACTCTGGCAATTCTATTGGTAATTCCACTTCATATAAATCGCCATTTTCTAATTGTTTTTTTACAGCTTCTTTCATTACATAAGCTATTCCTAATCCATTCATTACAGCTTCAACTCTTATTTCTGTTGTATCACATTTCATATTTGGTTTTATTTTTACTTTGTGTTCTTTTAGCACTTTAAATAAATTTTTAGTAGAATTTGTATTGTCAAAATTTAATATGTATCGTAAATCTTCTAGTTCTTTTACATTTTCAATTTTTAGTGGCTCTTTCGCAACAAATATATTGCTTACTTTCTTTAATTCTTCTATTACAATTCCATCTGTTTCTGTTGGTATAACATCTGTTATTACAAAATCCAATTTATGATTCTTTAACATCTCAAACATTTCATTTGGAACTGCACCACAAGTTAGCTCTACATTTAAGTTTGGATAATCATTTTTAGCTGCTTTTATATATTCCATTAAGTAATAGTTCGTTAAGTGTGATTGACACCCTATATTTACTGTGCCATTAGCTAAATCATTTTTTTCTTTTATTACTTTTTCTGCAAAATCAAAAGAAGAAATACTTTTATTTACAATTTCAAATAATTGCTTTCCCTCTTCTGTTAATTTTACTCCATCATTTTCTCTATTAAATAGTTTTACATCTAGTTGTTTTTCTAAATTTTTTATCTGTGTACTAATATTTGCTGAAGTAAAACCTAGTTTTTCGCCTGCTTCTGCATAACTTTTAGAATTTGCTACTGCACAAAATATTCTATACAGATTATAATTTATGTTAGACATAATAGCACCTCTCAATCGCTATTATTATATCATATTATGTAAATAAAGTAAAGAGTTTTGCCCTATTTTTAGGCAAAACTCCATTTATTATTTGTTATTTTGTTTTGAATATAATAAATCTGCTTTTCTAATATCAAACTTTGTTCCAATTTTAAGGTTAAGTGTTTTTACAAATTCTATTAGTTGCTCTATATTTTGTTCTGCATTATCTATTTTCTTTGCTTCTAGCTCTATAAATATTCCTAAATCTTTAACATCTTGAATATATGCTATAAACTCATCATTCTCATACATATAGTTTTTGTCAATCATATTTAAGAATCTTGTATAGCCTAATATATTCAAATGCTTTTCTGCATCTTCTATATTCATTACTTTTAGTACAGACTTTTCTGTGCTAATTTCAAATCCAACTTTATTATGATTTCTTCTTTTACAAACTATCTTTTTGTCATCTTCATTTACATATCTAATGATTAGAGTATCTGTAATTCTTCCATTGTTAGGTGCAAATTCATCAGTTTTATCATCTTTCATATATATATCATTTAAAGTAAATTCTTCTACATATTTGAAACCTTTATCTTCCAAGCTTTTAACAATAGTTGATATTTCTTCAAAAACTTCACAAGTTATTTCTATATCTTTTATAAACTTTGTTTCTTTTTTATCACTATCATATATTCCCACTTTTTCTTCTAATAGTTTAAAATTACAACTTATATCCACAAAAAATTTCTTTTTATCTACTGTTACCATTTTATATAATTTCTTTGCCACATTTCTTATTTTTTCTGTATTTTGTTGTATAAAATTGTTTTGTGCCATTAACAAGTTTTTATATTTAATATCTTTAAT
Source organism: uncultured Clostridia bacterium (assembly GCA_948946035.1). Classification (GTDB taxonomy): domain Bacteria; phylum Bacillota; class Clostridia; order TANB77; family CAG-508; genus CAG-269. Next base: position 2,736 of record CARBKU010000029.1, on the reverse strand, counting down.
TAAATTAAAATCTATTGGTGTTAGTACATCTCCTACAACTGGAATCATATTATTGAATCTAATAATTCCATAATCTTGTCCTATTTTTATGTATGTTGGATTATCACTATATTTTTTGTGTGTACTTTTAGGCGAGAATAAAGGTGCAAAATATTTGATATTATCTATCTCAATAATAACACCTATATATGGTCTTTTTTGATTTTTATTGTATGGAACTTTATCATCAAATTGATATAAATAATCAATATATTTATCATCTATGTTATAAAATTTTAATCTATCCATATTCTCTCCTTTAACAAAAATTGTGGGATGCTTATATAAAAACACCCCACATAGTTTTTATCGCTTACTTAGGGCTAAGCTACTCCCATTTTTTATCTTCACTTAGGGCTTGAATACTCCCATTTTTTATTGTCAACTTTTGGCTTGACTACTCCCATTTGAAAATATTTGCATATTTTCTTTGTTAGTATATTCATTATACACTATTTTTATGCTATTGTCAAACACAAAAATTACAAACATTGCATAAAATTACAAATTTACATTTCAGAAAAACAAGTCTGTTTCTAACTCTTTATCTGTCTATATCATCCATAGAACTACTTTTATCAATTTGATGTAATTGTTCTAATTGTTTTTCTGTAATATTTATTACTTTACCACAACAAGGTTTAAAATCTTTATTTCCATAAACGAGCCAAATAATATTTTCTCTTTTTAGATCTTCCTTTGGCATAGTTCCAGGACAAGGATAGCCATCAGTAAAAACAATTTTGTTTATTTCTCTTTTTTTAGTAAATGATCTAACTGCTAAATCCCAATCTTCTGTCCATGCTGAATGTCCTCTAGCTCCTCTAGGTATAGTAAAATTATCTATGTCTTTTACATTTTTTATATCTACAAGTCCCCAAAATTGCTCATTAAAGCATCCTACTCTTAGTTTTGATTGTTCTAATAATGGTTTTAGTTGCCTTAGAAATGATTTTACTAATTCTAAATCTACTGAGCCAGAAACATCAATCATAACTTCTGTTTCAGCTTCATCTTCTATATCATTTTCTTCTAATCTATATGCATAATTATTTTCTGCAATAGAACGCCTTTGACTCCAAATTGTTTCTGTTTTTTCTACTTCTCTTCGTAATAAAAGTTTCCAATCAATTTCTTCTTTACTTTTTCCTATATCCCCTAATTCTATTGTTCCTTTATCGGTACTTCGTATATCTTTTTCAGTCTTTTTGCGTCTAGATTTGAATTTTTCTCGTTTTTCTTTTCTATTATCTTCAAATTCTCCTTTTTCATCAAAATCTATATCTGTATGTTCTTCTCCAGTTTGCTCTTGTTCTTGTTCCTGTTCTTGTTTTTGCGAATTTTCATCTTGCCTTTGTCCTTTCTTTTGAGAATTTTGCTGCTCTTTAAATGCTTCTTCCCATAAACTATGGTCATCTCCTTGACTTTTCCTCTCATCTGGATTTTGATTTTCTGTTTGATCCGAATTTTCATTATTTTGTTCTTGTCCTTGTTCTTGATTTTGCCTATTTTCTTGTTTATTATCTTGTCCATTGCTTCCGTCCACTTCCTTGCTGATTATCTTGCTCCTGTTCTTGTCCATCTCCTTGTTCTTGGTTTTGATTTTGATTATTCTTTTGCTCTTGTTCTTTCTTTTCTTTTTCTTGCAATAATTTTTGATAAAATTCTTCTGCTGAATAATCTAGTGCTTCTGGCATATTTACATATCCTTCTTTGATTGTAAATCCATCTCTTTCTAAATTTGCATTTATAATAGCATCAGTTGCTATATTCCAAAGTTCTGGATCTCTTTTTACTCCACTTTTATCCTTTAATCTATACATGTGCATAAATTTTATATGCATTATTTCATGTGCTATTGTAAATAATCTATCATTCTCACTTAAACTTGCAAAATAGTTAGGATCAACATATATATTTTTTCCATCAGTTGCTGCTGTATGATATTTTAAGTTATCTTTAAATTCAATATTAGCTACTGCTATTTCACTACCAAATCTAGGATATTTTGCTAGCATTTTTCTTTTTGCATCATAAATTAAATCTGTATTAGCACTCATTTATATGTTTCTCCTCTCTTAAAATTAACTGCCATAATTTTTATGGCTAATTACTCTCTTTCATGTTCTTCATTCATAACTTCTTTAGAATCTCTTGTTAAATATGAACTATACATTTGTCCTATATCTGTATACGCTACTATTCCATCTTCTGCATATTCTTCTGTTTCTTTTCCTGTATGTAATGCTAAAGACATTTCTTGCAGTTCGCTTATTTTTTCCATTTTTCTTTCATCATTTCCTGCCCAATATATATCATATATTGATAAGTATTCTGGATCACAATATTTTCTTATAAATTCTCTACATGACTCTACTTGGCTTTCATCTGCTGTTATCAATGCTGTCATATATGCAAATCTTTCACTTATATCTCTTGGTAAGTCTGCTTGAGTGTATCCCTTGCCTATCCCTTGCATTACTTCTTCTGGGGAAATAGTTGGAAGGTTATAGAAATCAAAAAATTCTGCTGACCATTCTTCTCTAAGCTTTGAGCTTATTGACCTTTGGATTATATCTTCTACATCTTTTCCTTCATATTTTCCTTGTTCCAAATTTCTTTCAAAATTGTATAAGGTATTGGAAATTGATGTCCAACCACGAGGATCGTTTGTTCTTCCTTTACATCCATTTCTAT
>CARBKU010000028.1 GCA_948946035.1 uncultured Clostridia bacterium | reverse complement strand
AATCTTCATATTGTCCAATTCTTATATTAAAAAATTCTATATCGGCATCTACAATATTTTTTTCTGTTTGAAAATATACATATATTAACCAATAAAAACCTTCAACTAAAATATAATTTTTACTTTTCTTAAATCTATATTTTCGTTGTTTCCATCTACAAGTAGGATGTTTCTTATTCATAATAGTAACTGCTTGTCTTAAATCTTTATGAGTTATTTCTTTTCCACCTTTAGTTTTTATTCCTATCAAATTTAATTTATACAACACCCTATCATAAGACATGAAAATTTTTTCTAATTCTGTTTGTGAATCTGTAATCATATTACCACCTTATCTATAACTTCATTTTTAATTCTTAATACTAGCGAAGCGAAGTATTAAGAAAGAGCAAAATTGTATTTTGCGACCAAATATTATGGCATTTTCTTTATGCCTAATGTTCGCCAGCATGGTCCGTTGGACCACAAATTGCTGTTTAGGGAAAAATCCCTAAAACCCTTTTTGCCCGCTGGGAGAAAATTTTTGATTGAAATTTTGTAAAAAGTTCTTAAATTTTTTTATACATTTTCTAAAAAACATAATCCTTTTTTTGATTTTTTTATAATCATTTTTATCAAAATTTTTTTTGCGTGTGTGTTCTTATTTATTATTTTTCTTTATTATTATTTGTGTAAAATTTTTTAACATACTGTACTTCATATTTTAAACATCTAGCCAGTCATATTATCGATTACTGAATTTTTCAATACTTTCAGCAGATTTATTTCATTAATTCTATAATAAGTTTTTGGTGGAATGTCTATATATTTTATTTCTAAAATATTAGCATTTTCTAATATAGAGCTTGCTGTTCTTTGCTTATATGGTGTTAATTTTATACTACTTTCTATACTATTTTTAGTCGCAAAAAAGAAACCATTTTTTAACTGATTTCTTTTCTTAAAATAATTATATCGACCATATAATTCTCCTAATAAAATAGCAGAATTAACTCCAAATTTATTGATTAAATCTCTATTTGCAATAATAAAATTAGATTGTATTATAGATCTATTTTCCATTACTCATACACTCCTTTTTCTAAAATTATACTTTGAGTTTCCCCCGAACAGAAAAAATTTTTCCCCTTATCTTTTAATAAAATATTGATATTAAGTTTTTCCCCTGAAAGTGAAAATGTTTTCCCCATATTTCCCCTTAAATGTGGAATTTTAATAAACTATTTTTCTTTTCCTTAAACTTATTTAAACTATATTAAATTTTTAAGAAATTCTTGTATTCTAGTAATATCAATACTTATAAAATATAATCTTAGAAAATTAAGTGTTTCAAAAGTTGTTATTTTTGAAATGGATGTTCAACTACGAACCAAGAGGTCGGGGATTCGAATTCCTCCAGTCGCACCAAAAAGAAATTCCATACAAAAGGAATTTCTTTTTTACTATTAAAAACTTTAGCTAATTATCACTTAAAACTAACTTTCAAGCATAATCTCCGAATTATCTTCAAATATTTTAGAAACTACATCTTGTTTTAAATTAAACCTTTCAACATATCCAAATAAAGACTTAGCCTTTTCCTTTAAAGCCATACAATCTTCATTAACATAAATTTTAGCCTTACCTTTACCATTTTTAGCCTCTTGTATCAAATTAGCTACTGGAGAATTACCATCAAAAGCAATTACAATGGAAGATCTACGTTCAAAAATCTCATAATTAAAGCTCTTGTAAATACCAAGTTCTTCAGTTTCAGTCGAAATTCTAATACCTTTTATTTGTTTTTCAAGTAACCTTTCCCTAACCTCTTTCGAAATCATTTTAGGTATAATTGCATCTATTTCCATTTTCTTATTATACTCTTTGCAAATATCAACAACAGCTTTTTCATATCCTTCCATCTGATGACCAATAACCAAATACGCTTTTTTAGGATTAATATTTTTAATCAATTTAGTTAATATTATTTCTCCCTCTTTTGTCAACTTAGTAGTTTTCCCCTTAGAATTAAAACTTCCACCTACAATTATAATAGGAATTTTATCATCTGGTAATTTTTTAACCTTATCTTTTAATACTCTTTCAGAATCCAAATTTAGATTCATTCTTAAATTATAAGGTTGATTAGCATTTTCCTTAAAATGCTTTTCTTCTAACTCTAAAATAGCTTCTCTTATTGTTCTTCCGTTTAAAAATTTTTCAAATTTAGTCTGTTTCTGTTCAAAATATTTTTTTGATTTTTTAATTATTTCATCCTCTACATTTACAATCTTCCATAAGTCCTTTTCTTCCAAGCCTATTAAATTACTTAATGCTAATTCTTCTTCAATTGTATCTACACCATAAAATCCACAGCCATCTGTTCCTTGCACACATTTAATGTTGGCATCCAAATATTTTTTAAGTGGATGTCTAGACAAAGAATTTAAATTGTTAAGTCTAACATTTGATGTAATTTGGAATTCTAATACTGCATTTGCAGATTTTATTTCATTTAATAATATTTGACCCTTTTCAGATTCTAAATTAGGAGTATATAATCCATGCCCTATTCTTATTTTTGGAATCTTGTAACCATTTGGTACTGCTTCTTTTACACACTGTATAGATTTTAATACATTATCTCTTAAACTATCATTTTCTCCAGCATGAATTCTAATTGTAAATCCATTATCTTCATATGCTTCATATTCTACAAGTTCTCTTATTACTGGACTCAACTCACTAATATCATTTATTTCCTCTCCAATAAAATCACTACCAACAACATATGGGCTTTTGGCTACTGACTTTATTACATTTAAGTTTTCTCGTAAATATGTATCACTAGTATTTTGATCCTTTATTATAGTAAGTGGTATCCTTCTAATTGCTGCTAAAAATCTTATTGAAACCCCTGTTTCTTTTTCAATAGTTGGCATAATTTCATGTATTTCTTCTAAAAACTTTATTGCTGGCAATCCTGTTTTAACTAATTCAGTATCTGCAATTTCTACATAATTAATGCCTTGCTTTTGATATTCTCTTGCTATCCATAACAATTTATCTTGCCTTAAACTATTATTTTCATATTTGTTACCCTTTTTATGGTCTTCTATCATTGTACTAATATATTTTATAATATCTTTTTCTGGTATTGCATTTATTTCTTTTAATGTAATTCTTATTTTTTTATCACTTGCCACTCCTCTTGCAAATACATACCTATAAAGATATACTTTTTCAAGATTTGTAAACACTGCTTGACCATCTTTTAGTATTGCTAAACTTGCCCTTATTTTTCTAATATTATAGTCTGCATTTTCTAAGTTATTTAATATTAAATCAGCAAAATTTATATATGTATTATCATCTATTCTCCTTGTTAGATATTTCCCTTTTAAATCTGATGACTCAAATTCTTGCTCTACTTTTTTCCTTTGCTTTTCAAGGGCTTCCTCTTGTTTTTGTGATATTCTTAAATTTAATTTCTTAATATAATATAGAGGATATCTTAACTGATGCGAAATTCCCAGTGCTATTAGTAAGTCTGGTGATAAATTTGCATTCATATGTGTATGTAAATCTGTTCTAAATTTATACTTTTTTAATATATAAGATTTTACTATTGTTTTTTCTATTGGTAATTTGTAATCTTTTGTTTGTGACATTAAAGTTTTTGCTATTGCTGGTATTGTTGCTTTTATATCTACACTTCCATCTTCATATATGTTTGCAATTTTAATTCCACCTAATCTAAATATATAAACAGTTTTATTATATGCGTTAATACTTGCAGGAATAACTCCTTTTATTATTTTTAAGTCATTTTCCTCCTTTTCGGTTTCTATATTACATAATTTTGCTAAGTTTGTAATTAAATTACCTGTATTATGATTAGGAGTTCTTAATATATATGTTATTTCATCCATATTTTCTTGATATAATTCCACAATTATATCCTTTTCATTATTATTTTCTCCATTCTATCTTTATTTTTTAAGCATTATTTTAACATAAATAATTTATATTTTCAATGCAATTATAACTTTTAATCTTCGTTTTTTCACAATTGGCAAGAAAGCTTCGGCAAAATGTATCATATTAAAGAAATTAATTCCATATATTTTATATGAGGTGTTTCCATTGGTTATTAAATCTATAAAAATAAGTAAAAAAATCATATATATTTTTGTACTGTTTATTTTCTTAACAACATCTATAATCTTCTATTACTCTTTTTCAAATAGCGAAAACATGGAAGAAGAAAACAAAAAAGACTATATAAAATGGGTTGATTTTAAAGTCACTAGTGAAATACTAAACCAAACTGCTAAATTAGATATAGAATCACATACTAAAAACTCTTCTGTACAATACAATTGGATTGAACTTTTAGCATATTTAGCTTGTAAAAATGGAGGAGACTTTAAAAAAAATAACCAAAAAGATTTAGATAATTTATTATCAGAACTTCAAAAAGGAAAAACAATTGAAGAAATAACACAAAACTTAAAATTCTATAATTATTACTATGAAAGCTATTCTGCCATCTTAGGACAATTTATAGGATATTACTCTATAGAAGTTACAAATGAAGATGGAACAAAAAATTTTACAGACAAATATGGAATAAAAGCATTTTTGCCGATTGCAAAAAATTATGGTTTTAGTCATTATGATGATTTTGGAAATAGTAGATCATATGGATTTAAAAGAACTCATCTTGGTAACGATTTAATGGGAAGTATAGGCACTCCTATTGTTGCAGTTGAATCTGGTACAATCGAACACATTGGATGGAATCAATATGGCGGTTGGAGACTTGGTATTAGAAGTACAGACAGAAAACGTTACTATTACTATGCACACTTAAGAAAAGACCATCCATATGCAGAAGGAATTGTTGAAGGTTGCTCTGTAAAAGCTGGAGACGTTATAGGATACCTTGGTATGACAGGTTATAGCATAAAAGAAAATGTTAATAACATCAATGTTCCACACTTACACTTTGGTATGGAGCTAATATTTGATGAATCACAATTTGATAGCCCAAATGAAATATGGATTGACGTTTACCAAATAATTGAATTTTTGAAAAAAAATCGTTCAGAAGTTTATATGTCAAATAAAGAAACAAAAGATTACTCCAGAAAATACAATATAAAAGAATAATTTTGAAAATGGAAGACAATTTTTGGGGCGGATGAAAAGGTCATAACTATTAAGTCTCAGCAATATTTGCATAATTTTTTTAAAGTTTTAATTGAAAGTAATTGAGTTAGAAATACTTAATAATTTTTATGGAAAGAGTTCGTGCTTGACACGGAAGGGTGCCATAAAAATTATTTAGTATTTCTTCGAAAATTAGCTTGAACGAGAAACTTTAAAAAAATTATGCAAATATTGCTGAGACTTAATAGTTATGACCTTTTCATCCGCCCCAAAAATCATCTTCTATCTTCAAAATTATTTTTTTCCTAAAACTAAAGCTACTTCTTTATTAATCTTCCCTCTTTTAATCTGTAATTTTATCTCATCGCCTGGTTTCTTCGTATAAATATATTCTCTTAAATCATTCATAGTATTTAATTCTGTACCATCAATACTTATAATATTATCCCCTTCTTTTAGTTCTGTATTATCTGCTGGACCATTTTTAGTAATTTGTGCTACATAAATTCCTTTTTCTAATTGAAGATTTAAACTAGAATTCAAATATGGAATTACCTCCCTATCATAAGCATAAATGCCAATTGTTGCCTCCTGAAAATCTTCTATACTTTTAAAACTTTCTATAATTGGTTTAACTATATTTATTGGAATAGCAAAACCTATTCCCTCTGCTGATGATATTTTTACTGTATTTATTCCTACTACCTCTCCATTAGGATAAATTAATGGTCCACCACTATTTCCTGGATTTATTGTTGCATCTGTTTGAATTAAATCAGTCATATATGATGATTTGTTTTCCTCTTCTAATTTTATTGTTCTATTCTTTGCACTTATTATTCCAGATGTTACTGTCCTTCTGAATTCAAACCCAATAGGATTTCCTATTGCATATACTGTTTCTCCAACTCGTATCTTGCTAGAATCACCTAATTTTATATATTCTAAATTTTTAGCGTTAATCTTTGTAATTGATAAATCCAAATCTGTGTCACTCCATGCAACAGTACCTTCATAATTGCTTCCATTTTCTAATGTTACATAACATTTACTATATTTGCTACCAGTTACATGTTCATTGCTTAATATATATCCATTGTCACTTACTATAATTCCTGTTCCTAGACCTAATTCACTTTCTGTGCTTTTTGATAATATACTACTGCCTGCATTTTTTAGCTTTGATATTCCTACTACTTTTCTTGTTGTTTCTTCAATTGTATCTGCAACTTTCTTACTATTTTCTTCTTCTTTTTCCACAGTTTGTTCTTGTATTGTGGATTGTACCTTTTCTACTTCATAATTATTATTGCCTATTTCTATCCTATTATATGTAACATACATATAAAGTCCTAAAGCCCATAAAGCTATTATTATTCCAAAAATAATTAATATTTTTCTTAATTTATTTTTTCTCATTCTACTTTTCAAGTGTGCCACCTCAAAAATAGTATTTCCAAAACTTTAAATTCTAAACAAGTTACTGTTTATATTTAACTGTTTTTTACTCTATTTTTGTAAAGTAATTACCTTATTATTATTGACTTTTTTATACAAAAAACTATATAATTTGACTAATAATACAAATAAGGTGATATTTATGGAAAAAACATATTATAAATTAACAAATCCACAGAAAAGCATATGGAATACTGAGCTATACTTTAATGGTTCTAACATAAATAATATCTGTGGTACAATACACTTATATGAACAACTCAACACTGACATTTTAAAAAAAGCATTAAAAACAATCATAGATCAAAACGACAACTTCCATACAAATTTTACAATAAAAGATGGAACTATATATCAATTTTTCGAAGAAAACACTAATTATAATATAGAAACTATAGAAATCGAAAACGAAGAAGAATTACATGAATTAGAAAAAAATACAATGTCACATATTTTTGACATATTAAACTCTAATCTATTTAGCATGAAAATTTTCAAATATCCTGATTCAACAGGAGGAGTAATTGTCAATATACACCACATTATTTCTGACTCTTGGACATTAGGATTAATTGCAAAAGAAATCGTAAGTTACTACTATTCCTTAACTAATAATATAAAAATAGAGCCTAACAAATTTTCGTATATAGATTATATAGATTTCGAACAAAAATATATTGAAAGCAATAAATATATAAAAGATAAGCAATTTTGGCAAGAATACCTACAAGACCATTTAGACTCTATTACAATTCCTACTAACAAGGACATTAACAACAATGATTTTTCTTCTATAGGTAACAGAAAAACCTTTAAATTAGAAAATAAATATGTAAAAAAAATAAATACCTTTTGTAAAGATTATAATGTTTCATTATTTAGTTTATTAATGGCAATTTATTCCATATATATTGGAAAAATTAATAACTCTAACGACTTTATTTTAGGTACACCTATTTTAAATAGGACAAACTCTTCACAAAAAAATACCATGGGAATGTTTATTAACACTATACCATTTAGAGTAAAAATTGAAGATAATTATAGTTTTATATCTTTTTTAAATAATATAGCATTAAATCTAACTTCAATATTAAGACACCAAAAACATTCTTATCAATACATACTAGAAGATTTAAGAAAAGAAGACTCAAAAGTTCCAAACTTATATCAAATATTACTATCATACCAAATTACTAAAATAAGAACAGAAGACGATATGAAATATTTATCAGAATGGAATTTTAATGGAAATATTTCAGATGATATGGATATTCATTTTTTCGACTTAAACGATTCTGGTGAAATTAATATTGCATATGATTATAAAATCTCTAAATATACAGAAGAAGATATTTCTGATATACATTCAAGAATATTACACATTATTTCACAAGTAATAAATAATCCTAGTATGTTTATTAAAGAAATATCTATTGCAACACCAAAAGAATTACAAAAAATATTATCAATTAACAGTAATAATGACTGTTCTTATCCCAATGATAAAACAATTACTCAATTATTTGAAGAACAAGTAAACTTAACTCCAAGCAATATTGCAATAAAGTTTAAAGATACATATTTAACATATGATGAACTAAATAAAAAAGCAAATAAAGTTGCTCATTTTCTAAGAAACTTAGGAATTAAAGCTAATGATGTTATAGCAATTCGATTAAATAAATCTATTGAAATGATAGTTGGAATACTAGGAATACTAAAAGCTGGTGGATGTTATCTTCCTATAGATTTATCTTATCCACAAGACAGAGTTACCTTTATGCTAAACGATAGTAAAGCAAAAATTTTTTTAACTAATTCCACACATAAAAATGATTTAAATATTTATATTCCTTGTTACTTATTAGATATTTCATCTACAAATGAACTTTATAACAATTTAGAAGAAAACTTACCAAATATAAATTCTCCTGAAGACTTAATTTATATTATATATACATCAGGTTCAACAGGAACACCTAAAGGAGTAATGTTATGCCATAGAAATGTTGTACGTTTAATAAAAAATGAAAGCTTCCAATTTGACTTTAACGAAAACGATACATGGACTATGTTCCATTCTGTAGCATTTGATTTTTCAGTTTGGGAATTATATGCATGTTTATTATATGGTTCAAAATTAATTTTAGTACCAGAACCTACTGCAAAAGACCCTAAAAAATTTTTAAAATTGCTTAAAGATGAAAATGTAACTGTTTTAAATCAAACACCAACTTATTTTTATAACTTATTAGATAGAGAGCTTTTAAATGAAGAAAATAGTCTGTCTATTAGATATATTATATTTGGAGGAGAAGCTTTAAAACCAAATTTAGTAAAACCTTGGAAAGATAAATATCCATTTACAAAAATAATAAACATGTATGGAATCACAGAAACTACTGTCCATGTTACTTTTAAAGAATTAAGTGACACAGACCTATTATTATCTAATTCTAATATAGGAAAATCTATCCCTACTTTAAAAGTATATGTAATGGATAAATATTTGCATATACTACCATATGGTATAGAAGGAGAAATGTGTGTAAGTGGATTAGGTGTATGTAAGGGTTATTTAAATAGACCTGAATTAAATAGCGAAAAATTCATACAAAACCCATATAATCCTGATGAAATTCTATATCGTTCTGCTGACAATGCCATTCTTCATAAAAATGGAGATTTATATTATATTGGAAGAATAGATAATCAGGTGAAAATTAGAGGGTTTCGTATAGAAATTGGTGAAATAGAAACAAAACTACTAACACATCCACATATATCAAAATGTGTTGTCTTACCTAAAACAAATGGTGATACAGACTCATATTTAGTTGCATATATAGTTGCAAATGAAAAACTATCTTCTAATGAATTAAAATTATATATTTCAAAACTTGTACCTGAATACATGATACCTAATTTCTTTGTATTTTTAGATAAAATGCCACTTACAAGTAATGGAAAAATAGATAGAAAAACACTTTTAAATATGCCTATTAAAGTTGAAACTAATTCAAAATACATAGAACCTAGAAACGATTTTGAAAAAACATTTCAAGAAATTTTAGAAAAAACATTAAATGCTACTCATATTGGAATAGATGACAACATTTTAGAACTAGGTGCAGATTCATTAACATTAATGAAAATTACAATTGAATTATTAGAAAAGAATTTTATAGTTAATATACAAGATATTTATGAATTTAAAACAATTAGAGGTGTTTCAGATAACTTTACATTACCAAAAAAATCGAATGTATATCAAAAATCAATGTCAGAAAATTTATATTATGATTTTAATGAAACATTTTCTAATCAAAAAATTACAGCAAAAAATATACTACTTACTGGTTCAACAGGCTATCTAGGAATTCACATTTTATATGAATTACTAAAAAATACAAATTCTAATATTTATTGCTTAATACGCAACAAAAATGGCGAATATTCAAAAGATAGATTAATACAAAAATTAACTTATTATTTTGGCAAAGATATTTTACCATTAGTTGATAAACGTATACAAGTTATAGTTTCAGATATTTCATCACCAAAACTTGGTTTAAGTAACAAAAACTATGAATCATTAGGTAAACAAATTGATTTAGTAATTCATTCTGCTGCATTAGTAGACCATTATGGAAATAGTGATTTATTTGAACTAATTAATGTAACAGGTACAATAAATATAATAGAATTTTGCAAAGAATTTTCTATTTATATGAATCATATTTCTACTACATCTGTATCTGCTTCTATTATTGATTCAGATAAACCTGTAAAATTTGATGAACATTCTCTATATGTTGGGCAAAATTATGAAGAAAACATATACATTAAAACTAAATTTAAAGCTGAGTACAAAATATGGGAAGCTATTAATTTAGGAATGCAAATATCTGTTTATAGATTAGGAAATATAACAGCAAGATTTTTAGATGGAAAATTTCAGGAAAATGACAAAAAAAATGCATTTCTAAATAGAATTATTACTCTTTCAAAACTAACTAAAATACCTAAATCTCTTTCAAAATTAAAAATAGATTTAAGTCCAGTTGATATTTGTGCATCAATTATCACTTCTTGTATTTATTATAAAAGTAGCTATTCAAAGGTATTTCATATATACAATAATAAACAATTAAATCTTATCG
>CARBKU010000027.1 GCA_948946035.1 uncultured Clostridia bacterium | reverse complement strand
AATAACAATGATGAAGAAAAAATCAAAGGAGAAAATATGAATAATGAAGAAACACAAAGGATGAGAAAAACTAATATGAAAATATTCCCTACGTATAAAAAATTAGCCTGGGATTATTTATTTTATTATAGTATTGATTTCTTATTTTTAACACAAATAAAAAATATTAGTGCTGCTGATGTAGTATTTTTAAATTCAATAAAAGCTTTATGTGGTATTTTTATACAAATACCAGCCAATGTTATTGTAGAATTTTTAGGAAGAAAAAATAGTATAATATTGGGAAATATATTAAATTGTTTATATATGGTAATGTTTATGGCAAGTGGAAGTTTATTTGATTTATTTATTGCCAAATTTATTTCATCTTTAGCAACATCAATAAAAGACATAGCAGAGCCAGGACTATTAAATGCATCAATACCGCCTTCAAAATATAAAGGAAATATATTTGCTAAAATAAATGCAAAAGGCTCAGCTGGATATTACATTTTAAGTGCTACTTCAAAGATAGTTGCTGGGTTTTTATTTAATATAAATGGTTACATACCATTCATATGTTCACTTGTAGTATTAATAATTGTTACAATAATGTCTATGTGCTACATTGAGCCAATTAAAACGAAAAGTATTAAGAAAAATGAAGATAGTGTAAAAAAACAATTAAAAGACATAAAAGATGGATTTAGTTTTATATTAAAATCAGAGAGATTAAAAGCACTAATATTATCAGCATCGTTAATAGCGAGCTTATTATCAATATTATCAAACTATAGAACAAGTTTATTAAAAGATATACAAATATCTGCATCTGTTATAGGAATAATATCAGCAATACAAAGTTATTCAAGTTCATATGGTTCTAGTAAGCAAAAAGAATTTCATAATAAATTTAAAAATAAATCCATTATGACAATTGCATTTACAGCTTCTATTAGTATGATTATAGCGGGATTAGCTGGTATAAATGCAATACAATATCGTTTCTTATTAATAATTATAATTATATCTTTTATAATTGGTAAAATTGTACATGGAATTTTTTGCACAAGTATAGACCAATATTTAAGAAATTTTGCTAATAAAGATATAGACACAAAAATATTTGCAGGAAAAAACTTATTTGTAAATACAATTTCAGCCATTATGGGAATTTTATCTTCGTTTATATTAGACAAAACTTCAACAGCTTATGCTATGATAATTGTAGGTGGCATATTTACATTTATGTTTATATTACTGGCAAAATATATGAAAAAAAGAGTTGGGCTAAAACCTGAGGAATATTCAAAAGAAGAAAGAAAATATGATGAACTTAAATAATATTATTAAAATTGCCATTTAGATTCGTCCAAAATGGCAATCAATAAAGAAAGGATTAATATGGATTTATCAAATGAAAATATTATACATATAAAGAAAAATGGAATTGAATATATTCAATTCAAAAAGTTATTGGAATATAAAGAATTAATTAATCATGCATATTCTTTAGGGACAAATGTAGATTATATGACAGAAAAGCCCAATAAAGAAGAATTAGAAAAAGAACAATATAAAATTGTTATAAAAAATTATAAAAAATTATGTGATACAATAGAAAGTAATTATATAAATTTAGTTAAAGCAAATCAGGAGCATACTGACCAAGTAAAAATTGTTACTAAAAAATATAAAGAAAAAGAGCCAGACATTCATATAGAAAATTATTCTAAAACAGATGGTTTAATTACGAACAAGGAAAAATATATACTTTGTACAACAAATGCAGATTGTATTTTATTATTATTTTTTGACCCTATAAAAAAGGTCATTGCAAATAGCCATTCTGGATGGAAAGGAACACTTCAAAGAATATCAGTAAAAACAATTAGAAAAATGATAGAAGAGTATAATTGTAATCCAAAAGATATAATTTGTTGCATTTGTCCAAGTATTAGAAAATGTCATTTTGAAGTTGATAAAGATGTTAAAGATCTATTTGAAAAACAATTTATGGACTTGAATTTGAATGATATTATAGTAAAACAAAAAGAGAAAGAAAAGTGGAACATTGATACAGTTTTGATTAATCAAATATTGTTAGAAAAAGAAGGATTAAAAACTGAAAATATAATAGATAGTGGAATTTGTAGTGTATGTAATAGTAACTTAATACATTCTTATAGAGTTGAAAAACAAGAATATGGGCTAAATACAGCACTAATTGAACTCATCAAACAAGGAGAAGAATTATGATAATTCCAAAAAGTATACATATAGGTGATAAAATAGGAGTAGTTGCTCCATCAGATCCAGTTATTGGAAAAAAGGTTGAAGAATTATATAGAGCAAAAGAAATTGTAGAAAATGATGGATTTAAAGTAAAATTATCAAAAAATTTATTTTCAAATACGAATGGATATAGTAGCACAGCAAAAGAGAAAGCTGATGATATAAATGAAATGTTTGCAGATAAAGAAGTAAAAATGATATGGTGTGCAAAAGGAGGAAATAATTCAAATTCGGTATTTGAATATTTAGATTATGATTTAATAAAAAATAACCCTAAAATTTTATGTGGATATAGTGATATTAATTCACTTGCAAACATGATTACAGCAAAAACAGGTCTTGTTACTTTCTGTGGTACAAATTTTAAAACTATTGCAACAGATGAGACAGATTATAGTTACAAAGAAGTATTAAAAAGATTTGTAGAAAAAAGTTTAGAACTAGGAAAAGAAAAAACAGGATATGTAACAATTAGAGAAGGAACAGCAGAGGGAGCACTAGTAGGTGGAAATTTAAATTTAACTAGTGGAATGGTAGCAGGTAAATATTCAATTGATTTTACAGATAAGATATTAATGTTAGAAGATTTTGGATACGAATCTGAGCCTGTAGCAATAAGCTATTATTTATATCATATGAAACAAAATGGAGTATTTGATAAGATAAATGGATTATGGATTGGTAACTATCAACATGAAAGTGGGATAACTTTAGAAAAAATAGTATTAGATGTTATCGAAGATGAATATAATTTTCCAATTGTTAAGTCTAATAACTTTGGACATACAGAAACTAAAACTGTAATTCCAATTGGTACAAAAGCTAGGATAAATACAAGTGTAGAAGAAAAAGTTGAACTAATAGAAGAATGTGTGAAATGATATAATGTTAATGTTGGATTTAAAAGTTTATTATCTCCCAGAGAAAAGTATTTAAAATTAGTGTAAATATTAATTAAAAAGGAGTAAAAGATGTTTGAAACATGGGAAGAAT
This sequence comes from uncultured Clostridia bacterium, assembly GCA_948946035.1. Lineage (GTDB taxonomy): Bacteria > Bacillota > Clostridia > TANB77 > CAG-508 > CAG-269. Next base: position 7,523 of record CARBKU010000027.1, on the reverse strand, counting down.
TAGAAGAAGCAATAAAAGGATGCAACAAATGTAAATTATATAAGACAAGACAAAATATTGTATTTGGAGTTGGAAATAGAAATGCAGATACAATGTTTATAGGAGAAGGACCAGGAGCAGATGAAGATAGACAAGGAGAGCCTTTTGTTGGAAGAGCAGGAAAATTAATGAATATGGCGTTTCAAGCAGTTGGATTAAAAAGAGAAGAAGTATATATTGCAAATATTGTTAAATGTAGACCTCCTTCAAATAGAAATCCAGAAGAAGATGAAGCAACAGTTTGTATAAATTATTTAAGAAATCAGGTTATGCTTGTTAAACCTAAAATTATTGTTTTGTTAGGTAGTGTGGCATTAAAAAATATTTTAGGAAAAGAGTATGGTATAACTACAGCTAGGGGAAAGTGGATTGAAAAAAAGGAAATTAAATATATGCCGACTTGGCATCCAGCTGCTTTACTTAGAGATGAGGTTAAGAAAATAGATTTTATTAAAGATCTGAAGTTAGTATTAAAAGAAAATGTATGAACCTTCATTGATTTTTAATTTATCTTGAAATAGACCTACGCAATTGACTTAGGGATATAAATATAATAAAATAATAAAAAAGTAGATGAAGAAATGGAAGTAAAAAAATGGATGAAATAAAAGAAAAAGCAAATTATTGTTTAAATTGTAAAGTAAAACCATGCACATTAAAAGGGTGTCCTTTAGGTAATAACATACCAGACTTTATAGCAAAAGTAAAAGAAGAAAATTATAATGAAGCTTACAAAATATTATCTAAAACAACAGTATTACCTGGGATTTGTGGAACAATATGTCCACATAAAAAACAATGTCAAGGTTCATGTATACGTGGAATAAAAGGAGAGCCAGTTTCAATAGGAGAATTAGAAAACATTGTTTTTCAAGAAGCTATTAAAAATAGAAATAGTTTATTAAAATGTTGGAAAAATGGAATTAATATAAAAAGAAAAGAAAATGGAAATAAAAAAGTAGCTGTAATAGGCGGAGGACCAGCTGGACTAACATGTAGTGCATTTTTAGCAAAGTCTGGAGTTGATGTAACTATCTACGAAAAATATGGTTATTTAGGTGGTTTACTAGTTCATGGAATACCAGACTTTAGGTTATCCAAAGAAATAGTAAAGAAAACAGTAGATAATATTTTAGAATTGGGAATAAAAGTAAAATATAATCAACAATTAGGAAAAGATATATTTTTAGAAGAATTAAAAGAAGAATATGATGCTATATTTTTATCAATAGGTGCAAATGTATCATCAAAGATGGGAGTAGAAGGTGAAGAACTAGAAGGCGTATATGGTGGAAATGAATTGCTAGAATATAAGTTACATCCAAATTATGAAGGAAAAAAAGTTGCAATTGTTGGTGGTGGAAATGTTGCTATGGATTGCGCAAGAACAATTAATAGACTAGGGGCAGAAGAGGTAAAGGTTATATATAGGAGAGCAAGAAATCAGATGCCAGCAGAAGATAAAGAAGTAGCAGATGCAATGCAAGAAGGAATTGAGTTTTTATTTCAAAATAATATTGTAAAGATTATAGGTAATAACAAAGTAAGTCAAGTTGAATTAATTAAGACAGAGTTAGTAAAAAAAGAAGGAGAAACTAGATTAGTTCCAGTTAATATAGAAAATAGCAATTACATAATAGATGTAGATTATATTGTAATGGCGTTAGGGTCAAAATCTGATGAATGCATTAAAAAATTTGGACTAGAGTTAGATAAATGGGGAAGTATTAAAGTTAATGACAATTATGAAACTTCAATGCCAAATGTTTATGCAGGTGGAGATGTTGCAGGAGTAAAAAGTACAGTTGCGTGGGCATCTTATTCTGGTAGAGAGACTGCTAAAAAGATTTTAGAAAGAATTTAAATATTATACAATAAAATACAATAATAAAAAATTTTTATTATTGTATTTTCATATTACATTTTTTTATCTTCAATAGTTTCTTTACTAGATTTTGAACTGAAAATCAACTTTTTTAAAGTTTTAAAAAATGCGATAATTTTATTTTCTTTTTTAGTTATAACTTTTAATTTAGTTGGAATTTCTTCTGTTCCATTTTCTAAAGCAATATATTTATTTTCTAATTCTTCCATTTTATTTACATAGTACTCACTAAAAAATGTGTATCCTTCAGCAAATCCTAAGTAATCTTTAAAAGAATATAATTTTTTTCTATATTTTTCTAATTCCTCTAGGTTTGAAATAGTATTAAAAGTAGAGTCAAAGTAACTAGAAATTATTAAATTTTGAGTTCTCATAAAAGTTAAAGTGATTTCACTTTTTAGTTCTTCAATCTTTTTTAGCATTCCATCAACTTTTTTATTTCCATCTTCAATTTCAGCGATTTTATTATTTAATTTAATAATATTTTCTTCAGCTAATAATATATCATCAATTGCATTTTGAATAGTCGTAAATGTTTTGGGTGTTATAATAGTAGATAATTTATTTTTAAAATTGTCATTACTTTTTATAGTACTTTCAAATAAAACATCTTCACCAGTTATATAAGCTAATTGATTAGCTAAACAACATTCTAAAGGATAATATGATGGACTTATTGTTTCAAAACTTATACCAAAATATTTTACATATTCTTTAGGAATACCATTTATCTTTGATGACATAAGCTGAACAGAGGCTTCATTTAAACCTAAACCATATATTTTAAATTCTGTATAGTCACAAAGACCCATTCGTATCAAATAATTCTTTTTATCTTTTATTTCTTGAATATAGTGAATGCACTCATGAATAGCAAATTCTTCTAAGTCTTCATTACAAATATGCTGATTAAAATAAATTGAAGAATTTTTATAAAAGTAATTTGCTTCAGCCATTCCGATCAGGTATTTTTGCTTTATACATATTTAATCTTGACAATTTGATAAATAGGTCATTTTGATTAAAACCATATTCAGGAAATGTATTACATATCTTTTTTGATATATTCATGGCGATTTTATTTACCATTAAAGTATCTACTTGTTCTATTACTTCAATTCCATCTTTTTTTAAATTTGATTCTATACTCATTCTATTTCTCCTTACAATAATCATTATTATACTATAAAAATACATTTTATGTGTTTCAGCAGTATTAAATATTAATTACATTTTAGTTACAATACAATAAAAATGCCAGTGAAAACATCGAATTTAGCCATTTAAAACAGAAAATTTTGGCAATAATAATATATTTTGAATAGTGCGAGAAGGTTTATAATTCTATTTTTTAAAATGACTCTGGGGTAACCGTTCAAAAATTCTTAGAAAAGTTTTTCAACTTTTCTTTAGAATTTTTAGAATGGGGCAGTGGCAAAAAAATATAATTATAAACCTTTGGGAGCGAGTAGTTGATATGAATTATTGCCAAAATTTTCTGTTTTAAATAGCTAAATTCTTTGTTATTACTGGCATATCAACGCTTTATGTCATTTTTTGTCGATGAAAAATCCTTGACATTAATAACTTGACTAGTTATAATAATAACACAATTAATTGTAGTAAAAATAAAAAAATGAGGTAATAGTATGAGTAATAAAGAAAAAGAACAATTTTTTCAAGAAATGAAAGTAATAATAACTGAAACAGTAAAAAAAGAAATAGAACCACTAAAAAAAGATATTAGTGAATTAAAAATAGAAATGGTAGAACTAAAAGAAGCAGTTATACCAAATGTGCAAAAAGAAATAAAAAGTATAAATAGAACAGTAGAAGTAATGGAAGTAGAACATGGAAAAAAACTAGATATTTTATTTGAGTTATTATTGAAAAAAACATAAGCCTATTAAGATAATATTTAAAAAATCATAATAGGCTTGTAATAAAAATTATTTCAAAACTATATTATAAATCTTATTTTTAACATAAATTTCCTTTACAATTGTTTTTCCATCCAATTTAGAATTAATTTCATTATGAACTTTTTCTTTCACAGAAGATTCACTTTCATCTAAAGAAATTTGAATAGTTGCTTTAAGTTTTCCATTAAACTGAATAGGTAAAGTTATTTCATCATTAACAGTTTTAGATTCTTCATACTCAGGCCACTTTTCATAACTAATAGTACCATTATGTTTAAGTGTAACATTCCACAATTCTTCTGTAATATGAGGAGCAACTGGGTTTAGTAATTTTAGAAAACCTTCTGCATACTCAATAGGGAATACATCTTCTTTACTAACAGTATTTATAAAAATCATCATCTGAGAAATAGCGGTATTAAAATTCATAGTTTCATAATCATTAGTAATCTTCTTAACTGTATAATGATAAGCTTTTTCTAAATTTTTGTTTTCTTTATCTTGAATTTTATCAGATTCAGTATATAATCTCCAAACTTTATCTAAGAATTTTTTAGATCCATCTATTCCATTAGGATCCCAAGGTTTAGCAGCATCTATAGGTCCCATAAACATTTCATAAATTCTTAAAGAATCTGCACCATATTCTTCTACCATATCATCAGGATTTATAACATTTCCCTTAGACTTACTCATTTTTTCTCCATTAGTTCCTAAAATCATACCTTGATGACGCAATTTAGCAAATGGTTCTCTAACAGGAGATAATCCTTTATCAAATAAATACTCATTCCAAAATCTTGCGTATAATAAATGTCCAACTGCGTGTTCAGGACCACCAACGTATAAATCAACAGGCATCCAATGTTTTAATAATTCTTGATTTGCAAATTCATTTGAATTTTTAGGATCAATATATCTTAAAAAATACCAGCTAGAACCAGCAGCACCAGGCATTGTGCTAGTTTCTCTTTTTACGCTATTTCCATTAAATGCAGTATTTACCCAATCAGTTGCTTTATCTAATGGAGATGCCCCTACTTTTGATGGACTGTAATCTTCAAGTTCAGGTAATACTAAAGGTAGTTCACTTTCTGGCAATATTTCTGTTTTATCATTATCTGTGTATACAATAGGAATTGGTTCACCCCAATAACGTTGTCTTGCAAAAATCCATTCTCTTAATTTATAATTTACTTTTTTAGTACCAATTTTATTATCTTCAAGCCAAGAAATAATTTTATTTTGCGCATCTGAAACAGATAAACCATTTAACATATTTGAGTTAATTAATACACCAGAAGATGTATCTGTAAAAGCACAAGGATTTTTATCAGCTTCTATAGCAGAATTATCTTTTCCGTAGAATACTGGAGCAATAACTTGTTTAATAGGTAGATTAAATTTAGTTGCAAAGTCATAATCTCTTTGGTCATGAGCAGGTACTGCCATTATTGCACCTGTACCATATGTAACTAAAACATAATCTGAAATCCAAATTGGAATTTTTTCATTATTTACAGGATTTATTGCATAGCTTCCTGTAAATACACCAGTTTTATCTTTATTTAATTCTGTTCTTTCTAATTCTGATTTTGATGCAGCTTGTTTTATATAATTTTCTACGGCTTGTTTTTGTTCAGGTGTAGTTATTTTAGATACTATTTTGTGTTCTGGTGATAATACGCAATATGTGGCACCAAATAAAGTATCAGGCCTTGTTGTATATATAGTAAATTCTAAGTTATCGTTATCTGCAATTTTAAAGTTAACTTCTGCTCCAACTGATTTTCCAATCCAATTTCTTTCTATTTCCTTTGTTGATTCAGGCCAATCAATTTCATTTAAGCCATCTAATAATTTTTCAGCATATTTTGGAATGTCTAAAACCCATTGCTTCATATTTTTACGAACAACAGGGAAACCGCCTCTTTCACTTTTTCCATTTATAACTTCATCATTAGATAATACACAACCTAATTCCTCACACCAGTTTACAGGCATTTCAATTAGTTTGGCTAATCCATCTTTGTATAATTCACTAAATATCCATTGTGTCCATTTGTAATAATCAGGATCACAGGTTGATATTTCTTTGTCCCAGTCAAAAGAAAAACCAAGCATTTTTAGTTGTTTTTTAAATGTTTCTATATTTTTCTTTGTGAATTCTGATGGATGATTTCCTGTTTTTATTGCATATTGTTCTGCTGGAAGTCCAAAGGCATCCCAACCCATTGGATGTAGTACATTATATCCTTGCATTCTTTTCATTCTAGATACTATGTCTGTTGCTGTGTATCCTTCTGGATGACCAACATGTAGACCTTGTCCTGATGGATATGGAAACATGTCTAGTGCATAGTATTTTGGCTTTGAAAAATCCCATACATCTGTGTAAAATGTTTTGTTTTCGTCCCAATAATTTTGCCACTTTTTTTCTATATTTTTAAAATTGTAACCCATTGTTATTTCTCCTTTCATTTGTTAAGGCATATTATATAACAGATATATGGTAAATTCAAGGCTTATTTAAATAAGCCTTGAATAAAAAATATAAAAGTGGTAGAATCAAAAACGAGGTGTAAGAGATGATAGATATAACAAAAGCTAAGAAAGCTTTTAAAGACTATGTTAAAAATTATAATCCAGACGACAAACAAGTAATGTTAAAAATAAAACATATAGAAAGAACTGCAACAATGGCAAAGAAAATAGCAGAAAGTTTAGAATTAGAAAAAGAAGACGTAGAACTAGCAGAATTGATAGGATTATTGCATGATATAGGCAGATTTGAGCAAATTAGAAGATTTCATACTTTTAGTGACAAAGACAGTATTAACCATGGAGAATGTGGGGTACAAGTATTATTTGAACAAGGAAAAATTAGAGACTTTATAGAAGATAGCCAATATGATGAAATTATAAGAAAAGCAATTCTAAATCATAATAGAGCTGGAATAGAAGAAGGACTTAGTACAAGAGAATTATTACATGCAAGGTTAATAAAGGATGCAGATAAAACAGACATATTTTATACTTTAACATTTGAAGATATAAAAGCAATTTATGGAACATATGATTTTTCAGATAACAAGATATCTGATGAAATATACAAAGAATTCATGGAAGAAGAAAGAATAAACTACGTAAATAGAAAAGGACCAGCAGATATTTTAGTATCACATTTTCAATATGTTTACAATTTTTATTTTGACTATGGTTTAAAATACGTATATGATAAAAATTATTTAGATAAATTATATAACAGATTTAGTTTTAAAGATGAAGAGACATCTAAAAGATATCAAAATGTGTATTTAGCAGCAAAAGAACATATTAAAAATAAATTAGAACTATAAAAATTTGTTTTAAATTAAATAGTAAAATTAAAAGGAGAGTTTTTTATGATTGATATTGAAAAGGCAAAAAAAGAATTTATTAGATATACAAATGAATATGATAGTACTAATCCTAACATAGCAAGGAAAATAGGACATAGTTTTCGTGTAATGGAAATAAGTACAAACATTGCAAAAGGTTTAAATTTAGAAGAAGAGCAAATAGACTTAGCAACTTTAATAGGTTTATTACATGATATTGCAAGATTTGAGCAAATGAAAAAATATAATACATTTAATGACCAAAATAGTATAGATCATGGAGATTATGGAGTAGAA